>CAZNIX010000177.1:0-9186 GCA_964573125.1 uncultured Thermoanaerobaculia bacterium | reverse complement strand
CGCCTCGCCTGCCTGCGTGCCGAGCTGGAGGCCGAGACCGCTCAACGGGTGCGCCGGCGCCTGCTCGCGCTGCTGACCTCCGGTCCGGCCGCCGCCGCACCGGCGGCCGCGCCGGCGACCCCGCCGCCTCCACCGCGCGCCACCCCGGCCCCCGAGGAGCGCCCGTGACCCCGCTCACCGCGCGCACCTTCCGCCACGGCATCCACCCCGAGGCGCACAAGGAGGCTACCGAGCACCTCCCGGTCGAGCGCATGCCGTTCGTCGCGCGCTACGTGCTGCCGCTGGCGCAGCACACCGGGGCGCCGGCGCAGCCGGTGGTGCGCGCCGGCGAGCGGGTGGCGCGCGGCCAGGTGGTCGCCGAGCCGGGCGGGTTCGTGTCGACGACGCTCCACAGCCCGGTCACCGGGCGGGTGAGCGCGCTCGCCCCTCGCCACCACCCGAACGGCCGGCTGGTCGACGCGATCGAGATCGAGGCCGACCCGTTCGCCAGCCAGGAGCCGCCGGCCGGCGCGCCGATCGACTGGCGCGCGCTCTCGCAGGACAAGTTCATCGCCGAGGTCCAGCGCGCCGGGCTGGTCGGGATGGGCGGCGCGGCGTTCCCCTCGCACGTCAAGTACAAGCTGCCGGAGGGGCGCCGGATCGAGAAGCTGATCGTCAACGGCTGCGAGTGCGAGCCGTTCCTGACCGCCGACCACCGGCTGATGGTCGAGCGCCCCGGGGCGATCCTGCGTGGGATCGAGATCCTCGCCGCCCGGCTCGGCGCCGGCGAGGCGGTGATCGGCGTCGAGCTGAACAAGCCGGACGCGATCGAGGCGCTCGAGGCGGCGATCGCCGGCTGCGGCGGCGACGCCGGCGGTGTGCCGGTGCGGGTGGCGCCGCTCAAGGTCAAGTACCCGCAGGGCGCCGAGAAGATGCTGATCGAGGCGCTGTTCGGGCGCGAGGTGCCGGCGGGGAAGCTCCCGCTCGACCTCGGCATCGTGGTCAACAACGTCGGCACCATGGCCGCGCTCGCCGACTGGTTCGACCGCCGGCTGCCGCTGATCGAGCGCCTGGTGACGGTCGCCGGCCCGGGGGTGGCGCGGCCGGCCAACCTCCTGGTACCGGTCGGTACGCCGGTGCGCGCGGTGCTCGACCACTGCGGCGGCCTCGACGCCGAGGTGCGCGAGGTGGTGATGGGCGGGCCGATGATGGGCACGCCGCTGCCGAGCCTCGACGTGCCCGTGCTCAAGGGCACCTCGGGACTGCTCGCGTTCACCGAGTCGGCGACCCGGCTGCCGACCGAGTACACCTGCATCCGCTGCGGTCGCTGCGTCGAGGCCTGCCCGCAGTACCTCAACCCGTCGCGCCTGGCGCGGCTCTCCCGCGCCGGCCGCTTCGAGGAGATGGAGGCCTGGAACGCGCTCGACTGCGTCGAGTGCGGCTCGTGCAGCTTCGCCTGCCCGTCGGGGATCCCGATCGTCCAGCTCATCCGGGTCGCCAAGTCGGCGATCCGGGAGCAGAAGCAGCGCGAGAAGGCGGCGGCGGGATGAGTGCGCACTCGCCGCGGCTGGTGGTGCAGAGCGCGCCCTTCCTGCGCCAGGGAGTGACCACCCCGGCGCTGATGCGCGACGTGCTGATCGCGCTCGCGCCGGTGACCGCGGCGGCGTTCTGGTACTTCGGGGTCGGCGCGCTCCTGGTGGTCGCGGCGGCGACCGCGGGCGCGGCCGGCACCGAGTGGCTGCTCGGGCCGCGGCGCGAGGGCGGTCGGCGCGGCGCCTCGCTCGCCGACGGCAGCGGCTGGCTGACCGGAGTGCTGCTCGGCCTCACCCTGCCGCCCGGGCTGCCGTTGTGGATGGCCTTCCTCGGCGGCGCGGTCGGCGTCGGCCTGGGGAAGCTCGTGTGGGGCGGCCTCGGCCACAACCTGTTCAACCCGGCGCTGGTCGGCCGCGCGTTTCTCCAGGCGGCGTTCCCGATCGCGGTCACCACCTGGGCGCCGCCGGGCGGGCCGGGAATGGTGCTCCGGAGCAACTTCGCCTGGCCGCTGATGACGGCGCCGCCGCCGCCCGACGCAATGACCGCCGCCACCCCGCTCAACCTGATGAAGTTCGGCGGCGAGGCGACCGCGCTCGGCGATCTGGTGCGCGGCAACGTCGCCGGCTCGGCGGGGGAGACCAGTGCGCTCGTGATCGCGCTCGCCGGGCTCTGGCTCATGGCGCGGCGGGCGTTCGACTGGCGGATTCCGGTCGGCGTGGTCGGCTCGGTGGCGGCGCTCTCGGCGGCGATCCACGCGGTGGCGCCGGCGAGCACGCCGACGCCCTGGTTCATGGTCTGTTCCGGCGGGCTCCTGTTCGGCGCGGTGTTCATGGCCACCGACCCGGTGACCTCGCCGCTCGCGCCGCGCGCGGTCTGGCTCTTCGGGCTCGGTATCGGCGTCCTGGTGGTGCTGATCCGGCTCTGGGGCGGGCTGCCCGAGGGAGTGATGTACGCGATCCTGCTGATGAACGCCGCGAGCCCGCTGCTCGAGCGGGCGGCTCAACCGCGCGCGTTCGGCCACAAGAGGAGCTGGGCGTGAGCGGCCGGCGCTCGTTTCCCGAGGGGGCGCGGCTGGTGCTCGCGCTCGGCGTCGCCGGGCTGGCGTCGGGGCTGGCCCTCGCCGGCGCCTACCAGGCGACGCTGCCGGCGATCCGCGCCAACCAGGCGGCGGCGCTCGAGCGGGCGGTGTTCGAAGTGCTGCCGGGCGCCGAGCGGATGGAGCGGCTCGAGTGGCGCGGCGGCGCGCTCGCGGCGGCCGAGGACGGCGCCGGCGGCGCGGCGGCCGGCGCTGCCCCGGCGGTCTACGCCGGCTACGGCGCCGGCGGCGAGCGGGTCGGCTACGCCGTGCCCGGCGAGGGGGCGGGCTTCCAGGACACCATCCGGCTCCTCTTCGGCTACGCGCCCGAGCGGCGGCGGATCGTCGGCCTGGCGATCCTCGAAAGCCGCGAGACCCCCGGCCTCGGCGACCGCATCTACAAGGACGCCCACTTCGTCGCCGAGTTCTCCGACCTGGCGGTCGAGCCGCGGGTCGAGCTGGTCAAGGGGAGCGGCGAGGCGCCGAACCAGGTCGACGCGATCACCGGCGCCACCATCTCCTCGCGCGCGGTGGTCGACATCGTCAACGCCGCGGGCGGGGAATGGTGGGAGCGGCTGGCGGCGGAGGTGCCGGAGGGCGACGGCGCGGCGGGCGGGGGAAGCGAGTCGGGCGGCGGTGAACGTGAGCCGGGCACCGGCGGCGGGGACGAGTCCGGCGGCGCGGGAGGTGGCGATGCCGGCGACCGGTAAGAACGGCGGCGGCCTGACCGTGCTCCCCCCGGGTGCCGATCGGCGCCCCGAGCTGCTGCCGGAGTTCGTCAAGGGGCTGTGGCGCGAGAACCCGATCTTCGTCCAGGTGCTCGGCATGTGCCCGGCGCTGGCGGTGACCAACACCGCGGTCAACGGCCTGGCGATGGGCGGGGCGACGCTGTTCGTGCTCGTCTGCTCGAGCTTCATGGTCTCGGCGCTCCGGCGGCTGATCCCCAAGCCGGTGCGGATCTCGACCTACATCGTGATCATCGCCACCTTCGTCACCGTCGCCGATTTCGCGCTCCAGGCGGCGGTGCCGGCGATCCATCGCGAGCTGGGCGCGTTCATCTCGCTGATCGTGGTCAACTGCGTGATCCTCGGCCGCCAGGAGGCGTTCGCCTCGAAATACCCGGTCGGCCCGGCGGTCGCCGACGCGCTCGGCATGGGCGGCGGCTTCCTGCTCGCGCTCACCCTCCTCGGCGCCGCCCGCGAGGTCCTCGGCAAGGGTTTGCTCTTCGGGGCGTCGCTCTTCGGCCCGAGCTTCGAGCCCTGGGTGATCATGATCCTGCCGCCCGGCGGCTTCCTCATGCTCGGCTTCCTGCTCCTCGGCTTCGCGGTGGCGAAAGAGGCGCGGCAGAAGATCGCCGAGCGCGCGGCGAGGAAGGAGGCGGCGTGATGGACGATCCCGGGAACCTGGTCTGGATCTTCGTCAGCGCGCTCCTCGTCAACAACTTCACGCTCTCGTACTTCCTCGGCCTGTGCCCGTTCTTCGGCGTCTCGGGGCGGCTCGCGACCGCGTTCCGCCTCGGCCTGGCCAACATCTTCGTCCTGGTCATCACGTCGCTCGCGGCCTCCTTCCTCAACGCCTTCGTCCTGCCGCACGCGCCCTACCTGCGGCTGATCAGCTTCATCGTCGTCATCGCGAGCACCGTCCAGTTCGTCGAGATGGTGATCAAGAAGACCAGCCCGGCGCTCTTCCGCGCGCTCGGCATCTTCCTGCCGCTGATCACCACCAACTGCGCGATCCTCGCCCTCGCGTTGTTTCAGACCAGCCGCGGCTACGGCGTGGTCGAGGGCGTGGTCTTCGCCGTCGGCGCCGGCGGCGGGCTGACCCTCGCCCTCGTGCTGATGGCCGGCCTGCGCCAGGAGGCCGAGCTGTCGAACATCCCGTCGGTGCTCAAGGGGACGGCGATGAACCTGATCATCGCGGGCATCCTCTCGATGGCGTTCATGGGGTTCGCGGGGTTGTTCAGCTAACGGCCTCGCCCGGCCTCCGCTCCGGTAGGCTGTGGCGATGAACCCGCAGCGCAGGCTCGCCGCGATGGTGGTCTTGGCGCTCGCCGTCCTCGGCGCGATCGTCGCCCTGCGCTCGCTCAGTCGCGGCGGCCGGGAGCGTCCGGCGGCGGAGCCGGAAGGGCCCTACCTCCAGCCGGTCCCCGGCCGGTTCCCCACCTACCGCGGCGAGGCGATGAGCACGACGATCGCGGTCACCCTGCCCGCCTCGGACGACGCCCGGGCGGCCGCGGGGGCGGTGATCGGTCTCTTCCAGCGGCTGGAGACGGAGCTGAGCGAGTGGCGCGAGGCGTCGCCCCTGGCCGAGGTCAACCGCCGCGCCGGCGGCGCGCCGGTGGCGGTGCCCCCGGACCTGCTCGCGCTCGTCGGGCGCAGCCTCGAGATCGCCGAGCGCACTGGCGGCGCGTTCGACCCGACCTGGGCGGCGCTCTGGGGGCTGTGGGACTTCGACGCCGAAGAGCCCGCGCTGCCCGACCCGGAAGAACTCGCCCGCCGGGCCGCGCTCGTCGACTACCGCAAGGCGCAACTCGACTCCGCGGCGCGCACCATCCACCTGCCCGAGCCCGGGATGAAGATCGGCCTCGGCGGCATCGCCAAGGGCTACGCCCTCGACCGCGCCGCCGAGCTGCTGCGCGCCCGCGGCCACCAGGACTTCCTGATCGTCGCCGGCGGCCAAGTCTACGCCGGCGGCCGGCGCGACGGGCGTCCGTGGCGCATCGGCATCCGAGACCCCCGCGGCGACGCCACCGACGCCTTCGCCCTGCTCGACCTCGAGGGCGGCCTCTCGTCCTCGACCAGCGGCGACTACGAGAGCTACTTCGAGCTCGACGGCGTCCGCTACCACCACATCCTCGACCCGCGCACCGGCTACCCGACCCGCGGCCTGACGAGCGCCACCGTCGTCGCCGCCGACGCCACCCTCGCCGACGCCCTCTCGACCGCCCTCATGGTCCTCGGTCCCGACCGCGGCCTCGCCCTCGCCGAGGAGTGGCCGGGCGTCGAGGCGGTGGTGGTGGGGGAGGGCGGAGAGCTGCGCACGACCTCGGAGCTTGCGGGCCGCCTCGAGATCCTCAATCCGCCTCGGGCGGGGCGGTGAGCGGCCCAGCCTGCCGAGACCTCGAGGACACCGGCCTCGGAGACGATCGCCGGGCGAATCACGACACTCCGTAGGCTGTCACGGGCTGACCTTCGAGGGCCATCCACGCGAGCGAAGTGACGTCCACTCCGCCCTTGAAGTTGAGTACCAGCGCCCGAATAGTGAACACGATTCCAAGGGATAGCGCCTCGCCGGCGCGCGAACCGTCCGGTGCAGGCGCTGAGTTGGCGGGCGGGTCATGCCGTGCGCAGCTCCTCGCGGATAACCCGCCTCAGCGTGTCCTCCAAAGGCTCGCGCCTGCTGTCGATATGCTCTCTGAGAGCAGTATTGATGAGCGTCTGGTAGTTGCCCCCTCCGGCGGCATGGATCTGCGCCTTGAACCACTGGACGATCTCGTCGTCGAGGCGAATGGTGATCCGCGTCTTCCCTTTCGGTACTGCAACCACCGGCCCTCGCTTGGCTTCGCTGAAGTCGTATTCCTTCCTCATCGGTCCGTCTCGTATCTGCGGCGTTCCTTGCCGGTTGCTTTTCGGGCCGAGACGGGACGAATACGCTCTCCGCGCCAGGTGTAGACGATCACGAGCAGCCGGCCGTAGGGGTCGTGTCCCATCGTGATGAAGCGCGCCTCGCCCTCGGAATCTGTGCCCAGCGACAATTAGTCCTGTGCACTGACGACAACTACTCCTGTGCAACCGAATAACGGCCTGCCGGTGGCCTTCGGCCACCGCTGGCGCCCACAATCCGGGCTCACCTTGGAGCAAGGGGGGAGCCGGGAGCGTGGTCACGGATGCACAAGTGAGGAAGCTGATGGAGGAGATGCGCAAGGACGGTGGGTTGGGTCGAGCGGCGCTGCGTGCGGGGATGCACCGCAACACGGCGCGCCGGTACGTGGAGGCGGGCAGGCTGCCGTCGGAGCTGAGGGAGCCGCGGAGCTGGCGGACGCGGGAGGACCCGTTCACCGAGGACTGGCCGGGGATCGTGGAGCGGCTGGAGGTGGCGCCGGAGCTGGAGGCGAAGGCGTTGTTCGAGCACCTGGTGGCCGCCCATCCTGGGCGGTACGAGGAGGGGCAGGTGCGGACGCTTCAGCGTCGCATCAAGCAGTGGCGAGCCGAGCACGGTCCGCCCAAGGAGATCTTCCTGCCACAGGAGCACCGTGCGGGCGAGGCTCTGCAGACGGACTTCACCTGGGGCGGGGAGCTGGGGGTGACGATCGGCGACGAGCCGTTCGAGCACCTGCTGTGCCAGTCGGTTCTGCCGTACAGCAACTGGCAGTCGGTGGTGGTGTGCGGTTCGGAGTCGATGCTGGCGCTGCGGGCTGGGATCCAGGAGGCGGTGTTTCGGCTCGGGCGGGTGCCCGAGTGGCACCAGACGGACAACTCGACGGCGGCGACTCACGACCTGAAGACCGGCAAGCGGGGCTTCAACGCCGAGTACGAGGAGTTGATGGCGCACCTGGGGATGAAGCCGCGGACGATCGGGATCGGCGAGAGCCACCAGAACGGCGACGTCGAGGCGCTCAACGGGGCGCTCAAGCGCCGGCTCGAGCAGCACCTGCTGCTGCGCGGCAGCCGAGACTTCGACCGCATCGAGGACTACCAGGCCTTCCTTGACGGCGCGCTCGCGCAGGCCAACGGTCTGCGCCAGAAGCGGCTGGCCGAAGAGCTCGGGGCGATGCGTCCGCTGTCGGCGGCGCGGCTGCCGCGCTACCGGGAGCTGCGCACGCGGGTGACCTCCAACGGCACGATCCAGGTGCAGAACAACACCTACTCGATGCCGCCGCGGCTGTCGGGCGAGACGGTGGTGGTGCGGCTTTTCGACCTGCACTTGGAGGTCTTCTACGGCGGGCGGTGCCAGCTTACGGTCGAGCGGCTGCGCGGCGAGGGCAAGCACCGGGTCGACTACCGACACGTGATCTGGTCTCTGGTCAAGAAGCCCTGGGGCTTTGCCCGCTACCGCTACCGCGACGCGCTGTTTCCGACCGCGGTCTTCCGCCGGGCCTACGAGTCGCTGGCCGCGGGGCTGCCCGAGCGCCAGGCCGAGCTGGAGTACCTGCGGGTGCTCCACCTGGCGGCCTCGACGATGCAGTGCGACGTCGAGGCGGCGGTCGAGCTGCTGCTCGCCGAGCATCGGCTGCCGACGGTCGACGCCGTCCGCTCGCTGGTGGTCGAGCGCGAGCCGGAGGTGCCGGCGATGGCGCCCTTGGCGGTCGATCTCGAAAGCTACGACGAGCTGCTCGCCGCCGGGGTGGGCCGATGACCGCCGCGGCGGCCGGCGTCGGGATGCTGTTGCGCTCGCTCAAACTGCCGGGCTTCGTGCGCGCCTACGCGGAGACCGCCGGGAAGGCCGAACGGGAAGGATGGGGCTTCGAGCGCTACCTGCTGCACCTGGCCGAGATCGAGGTCGAGGAGCGGCGCAGCCGCCGCATCGACCGCCTGCTGCGCGCCAGCGGCCTGCCCCACGACAAGACGCTGGCGACCCTCGATCTCGGCCGGCTGCCGGCGCCGGTACGGCGGGGCCTGCCGAGCCTGTGCGAGGGAAGCTTCGTCGAGCGGGCCGAGAACCTCTTGGCCTTCGGCCTGCCCGGCCGCGGCAAGACGCACGTGGTCTCGGCGATCGGCCACGAGCTGGTCCAGCGCGGCTACCAGGTGCTCTTCGTGCCCGCCTTCAAGCTGGTCCAGCGCCTGCTCGCCGCCAAGCGCGACCTCGAGCTCGAGGCCACCCTGCGGCGGCTGGACCGCTTCGACGCCGTGATCCTCGACGACCTCGGCTACGTCCAGCAGAGCCGCGAGGAGATGGAGGTGCTCTTCACCTTCCTCGCCGAACGCTACGAGCGCCGAAGCGTGCTGATCACCTCCAACCTCGTCTTCTCCGCGTGGGACCGGATCTTCCAGGACCCGATGACCACCGCCTGCGCCATCGACCGGCTCGTCCACCACGCCGTGATCCTCGAACTGGCCTGCAAGAGCTTCCGCGCCGAGGCGGCCAAGGGCCGCGCCGGGGCCCCGGAGGCGCCGTGAGAGTACGTACCGGCAGTACCCGCCGCGCGCCGCCAGCGGCCGCCAGCGGGAGGTCCACCACGACCCCGCTGCGCCACCGCTGCGGGCTGTGGACGCCGCCGGGCCTGACGGCACTGTGGAAGACCTATGGAAAGCGAGCCTCGAAGACTCGGCTCCCTTCCCACAGGTCTCCCACAGCGCCTTGGAAATCGCTCCGCGATTCCCACAGTCCCTTGGAAATCGCTGCGCGATTCCCACAGCGCCCACAGCCCCGACGACGGCTGGCAGACAGAGGGAAGGGTGAACTCAGGACGGAAGGAGGATGCACAGATCTAATTGTCGCCGCCGCACAGAAGTAGTTGACGCCGAGGAAATCTGGGTCGTCCATTCGGAGTGGAGATCCGGGCCAGGGGAAGCCTACCGAGGAAGTAGTCTACGCCGAGGAAATCTGGCTCTCCTCAACTTAGAGTGGGTAGCGGCGGGTCGAGCTGGATGCCGCCGCAG
>CAZNIX010000176.1:8191-9249 GCA_964573125.1 uncultured Thermoanaerobaculia bacterium | reverse complement strand
CCGCCTGCGGCCGCCGGCGGCGGAGTGGCGACGCCGGGCTCGACGCCGCTCCCCCCCGACGGCCTCGAGACGGGGCCTGCCGCCGGCGGCGGTTTGGCGCCGTTGCCTTCGAGTCCGCTCCCCGGCGGCGCAAGCGCACCGGCGGCGGCCGGCGTCGGAGCGGCGCCGGCGCTCGGTCCCGGCGAGGCGCTGATCGACGCGTGGACCGCCGAGGACCTCGGCGCCGCGGCCGGCGACGCGCTCGAGATGGAGTACTTCGTGGTCGGCCCGGGCGACGCGCTCGAGACCGCGCGCCACGCCTTCCGGGTCGCCGGCGTGGTGGCGATGGACGGCCTCGCCGTCGACCCGACGCTGACGCCCGAAGTGCCCGGCCTCGCCGGCGCCGCCGACATCGCGGCCTGGGACCCGCCGTTCCCGGTCGACCTCGACCGCGTGCGGCCGCGCGACGAGGAGTACTGGGACCGCTGGCGCGCCGCGCCCAAGGCGTTCGTCCGGCTCGAGGACGGCCGGGCGCTGTGGGCGAGCCGCTTCGGCGACCTGACCTCGGTGCGGGTGGCGGCGTTCGGTCCCCGCGGCGCGCTCCTGGCGCGCGATCCGGCGCCGCGCTTCGCCCGCCAGGTCCTGGCCCAGGTCGACCCGCGGGCGCTCGGCCTGGCGTTCGAGCCGGTCAAGGCGCGCGGCCTCGCCGGCGCCGCCGGGTCGACCGGCTTCCCCGGGCTCTTCCTCGGCTTCTCGATGTTCCTGATCGCCGCCGCGGCGCTCCTGGTCGGGCTCCTCTTCGCGCTCGGGATCGAGCTGCGCGCCGGCGAGCTGGGGCTGCTCCTCGCGGTCGGCTACCCGCTGCGGGCCGTGCGCCGGCGGCTCCTCGCCGAGGCGCTCGCGGTGGCGCTCGCCGGCGGCCTCGCCGGGCTCGCGCTCGCGGCCGGCTACGCGCAGCTCCTGCTCGCGCTCCTCGGCCGCTGGTGGGCGCCGCTGGTCGAGGGACCGCTGCTCGGCCTCGCGCTCCGGCCCGCGAGCCTGGCGCTCGGGCTCGGCGGCTCGCTCCTGCTCGTGCTGGC
>CAZNIX010000176.1:0-8181 GCA_964573125.1 uncultured Thermoanaerobaculia bacterium | reverse complement strand
CACCGCTCCGGCCAGGCGCTGGCGCGGGCCCGCGAGGCGGTGAAGCTGGCGCCCGACCTGGTGCCGGCGCGGGCGTTGCTCGCGGGGGTGGTCGAAGCGCAAGCGGAACGCACCACCATCCCCGGCCGGGCGGCCCGCCGGCTCCTCGCCGTCTCGCTCCTCGCCGCGGCAGCCCTGCTCGCGGCGGCGCTCGGCACCGAGGGGGGCGGGTCGTCGCCCGGGCTCTTCTTCGCGCTCGGCGCGGCGCTCCTCGCCGCCGGCTGCGCCGGCTTCGCGCTCTGGACCCGGCGGCCGGGCGCGGGCCTCGAGCGCGCCGGTCTGGACTGGCGGGGGGCGGTCGTCGCCCGGCTCGCCGCCCGCAACAGCGCCCGCCACCGTGGCCGGAGCCTGCTCGCGGTCGTGCTCGTCGCGTGCGCCGCGTTCGTACTGGTGGCGGTGGCCGCGAACCGCCGGCCGGGCGCGCCGGCGGCGGGGAAGGAATCGGGCACCGGCGGCTTCGCGCTGGTCGCGGAGTCCTCGGCGCCGCTCTACGAGGATCTCGGCGATCCCGCGGCGCGACGCGACCTCGGCTTCGCGGACGACGACGAGGCCGCGCTCGCCGCGGCGCGCGTCCAGCCGTTCCGCCTGCGCCCGGGCGACGACGCGAGCTGCCTCAACCTCTACCGGCCGACCGAGCCGCGCCTGCTCGGCGCGCCGCCGGCGTTCGTCGCCCGCGGCGGCTTCGCGTTCGCCGCCGCGATCGAGGAGCGCGGCAACCCGTGGGAGCTGCTCGCGCTCGACCTCGGCCCCGGCGTCGTGCCGGCGATCGGCGACGCCGAGTCGGTGCGCTGGATCCTCCGCCTCGGCCTCGGCGACGAGCTGAGGGTGACCGACGACCACGGCCGCCCGCTCCGCCTGCGCATCGTCGCGCTGCTCGCGCACAGCCTCTTCCAGAGCGAGCTGCTGATCGCCGACCAGGCGTTCCGCCGCCACTTCCCGAGCCGCGGCGGCCACCGCTTCTTCCTGGTCGAGGCCCCGGCCGAGCAGGCGCCGGCGGTCGCCGAGGCGCTCGAGGCGCGGCTCGCCCGCTTCGGCCTTGACGCCCGCCCGGCGGCCGACCGCCTCGCCGGCTACGACGCGGTGCGCGCGATGTACCTGACCACCTTCCAGGCGCTCGGCGGCCTCGGCTTCCTGCTCGGCACCCTCGGCCTGGGCGTGGTCCTGGCGCGCAACGTCCTCGAGCGCCGGGGCGAGCTGGCGGCGCTGCGCGCCTTCGGCTGGCGGCGCGCGACTCTCGCCTGGATGGTCGCGGCCGAGAACGCATTCCTGCTCGCCGTCGGCCTCGCGACCGGCGCCGGCGCGGGCCTCGCCGCCGTCGCCCCCCACCTCGCCGCCGGGGGCGCCGGCCTCCCCTGGGCCTCCCTCGCCGCCACCCTCGCCGCGGTCGCCGCGACCGGCATGCTCGCCAGCGCCGCCGCGGTCGCCGGCACGCTGCGCGTGCCGCTGCTGCCGGCGCTGAAGGCGGAATAGCGGCGCGATTTGATCGGCTATCACGGGTCGCGTTACAATGCGACCCGTGATAGGGTCGTTACGCGACGCGGGCACGGAGGACGTCTTCGAGGGTCGCGCGTCGCGAGCGGCTCGGCGAGCGTGTCCCGAGCCACTCTGGCCGGTCGCCAGGCGGAAGCTCGATCAGCTCAACCGAGTCACGAGGATCGACCATCTCGGCCTGCCGCCGGGGAACCGGCTCGAGCGATTGAAGAGAGAACGCGCCGGACAGCACAGCATCCGCATCAACGACCGGTTCCGGATCTGCTTCCGATGGGAGAGCGGTCATGCCTACGAAGTCGAGATCACCGATTACCACTAGCAGCGCTTCGGCCGGCAAGAGGGGCAGAGGCCCCGGCACCGTCGGGCGGCGTCTGCCGGCCGAAAGGCCGCCGACACACCCGGGCGAGATGCTGCTGGAGGAGTTCCTCAAGCCTCTCGGGATCAGCCAGTCGGCATTCGCGGTGAGGCTCGGTGTGTCGTTTCCTCGCCTGAACGAGATCGTCCGGGGCAAGCGCGCGGTCACCCCGGATACCGCGCTGCGCCTCGCACGGGTGCTGGGAATGCCAGCGGACTTTTGGCTCGGTCTGCAGACGGACCGGGACCTGTGGCATGCGATGCGGGATCGCAACGCCGCTGAGATCGGGCGCCTGGAGCCGATCCAGAAAACGGCGTAGCGCCGTGCCACCGCGACCAATGGCCACGGTCACGATCTGCCGTGGGTTCCGGATCGTCATCCCCAAGGCGGTCAGTGGCGCCGCAGCCACCGCAGCACCACCGGTAACGCCGCCAGCCCGAGCGCGACCGCGAACCAGAGCGTCGCGGCGCGGATGATGAGGGTCGCGGAGGCCGCCGCGGCGGGGTCGAGGCCCTGGGCGCCGAGGAGGGCGGCGAGCGCGCCCTCGGAGGCGAGCAGGCCGCCGGGAAGCATGGAGAGCCCGCCGAGGAACGTCGAGGCGGCGTAGTCGAAAACCGCCACCGGGAGCCCCGCCGCCGGGTCGTAGGCGCGCAGGACGAGGAGGAAGCCGATCCCCTCGGCGCCCCAGGCGGCGGCCGCGAGGGCGAGGCCGGCGGCGAGCAGGCGCGGGGAGAGCAGGCGCCGCAGCAGGTCGTACAGCTCGTGCAGGTGGTGGACGCGCGGGCCGATCCAGCGCAGCGGCTCGAGGCGGCGGAACAGCCACTCGGCCGCGGCGCGCCAGGCGAGAAGCGCCGACAGGACCGCGACCACCGCGACGACGGCGACGGCGAACCAGGGTCCGCCGGGAAAGAAGAGCGCGCCGAGGGCGGCGAGCAGCACGACGCCTTGGAGATCGGTGACCCGCTCGGCGAGCACCGCCGGCACCACCCGGAGCGCCGGGCCGCCGCCCAGCTCGCGCACCAGCCACGCCTTGCCCAGCTCGCCCGCCTTGCCCGGGGTCACCGAGAGCAGGAAGCCGACCAGGAAGACCGCGAGGCTCCGGCCGCGCGGCAGCTCGACCTCGAGCGCGGAGAGGTAGAGCTGCCAGCGGGCGAAACGCAGGGCGTAATTGACCAGCGAGAGCGCCAGGACGGGCGCGAGCAGGCGGAGATCGAACGCGCGGAGCCGGGCCGCCAGCTCGCGCGCGTCGGCGAAGAGGGCGAGGCCGACCAGCGCCAGCAGGCCGAGGACGAGCGGGATCAGCAGCCGGCGCCCGAGGTGGGCGAGCGGCCGCGCCGTCGCGGCGTCCGTAGCCGGTGCGTCGGGCACCGCCGGCTCGGTCGCCGGCCCGTGCGCGCTTTCGCCGGCCGAGCATCCGGCGTCGTTCGGCGAGCTCACCGGCTCCCTGCGCGGACGCCGGCTCGCGCCGCGACCCGCCCCCCGCTCAGGCCGCCCGCTCCGCGCCCGCCTCGGAGTAGGTCTCGAACAGGCGCATCCACTTGCTGGTCTTCTTGTATTCCTCGGTGCGGCGCTTGCCGATCGTCGGGTACCAGGCGTAGTCGTGGTAGAAGTACGAGCCGAAGACGAAGAGATAGACGAGCGGCGTGCGGAAGAAGAGCCGCTGGAGCCCCTTGAGCGGTCCGAACCAGATGGTGTCGCCGATCCGGCTCGCCATGTTGTCGCCGACCGTGAAGCCGTAGTCCCACCCCGAGACGTCCTCGCCCACGACCTCGATGTCGCGCGGGTCGCCGCAGCCGAGGCCGGCGTCGTGGGCGAGCCGGATGTACTTGATCGACAGCGGGTCGAAGCCCATGATCTTCGCCGCCACGGCGTCGATCGCGACCTGGTCGCCGGAGGCGAGGAGCACGTCCTTTTCGACCGGGATCATCGTCCGCGGGCCGGGGCCGTTGCCGCAGGTCGTGCCGTCCATCACCGCGAAGAGGCCGCTGTGGATCTCCTTCTGGATGGTCAGGAGGTCGACCAGGGTCTCGTGGATCCACGAGTGGGTGTAGTGGCGGCGGGTGTTGAGCAGGCCCCCGAACGCGTTCTTCATCGCGCCGGTCGTGGTCGTGTAGATGTGGCACTTGACGGTCGGCAGGTGGACGATGTTCTTGCCCAGGAAGAACTCGGGGATGGTGATCCCGTCGGGGTAGATCTTGGGCAGCGCGAGGAGCTTCCCCTTGGGCTCGTAGCGCACCCACTGCAAGTCCTCGGGGAAGCAGTTGTAGCGCACCGGCACGCCGTATTTGCCGAGCACCGGCAGGTAGCGGTTGAGCCGCTCGCCCTTCTTGGGGTCGGTGACCACGGTGTCGTTCTGCACGCACACCAGGTCGCCGTAGCCGTCGGCGCGGAGCTTCTCGATCGTCCCCTCGAGCTGCCACGGCGTGGTGTTCGCTCCGGGGAACGGGAAGTGCCAGGAGATGTTGTCCTTGAGGATCGTCGTCGCGCCCGGCGCGAGGTGCTCGCGGACGCCGGCCAGCTCCATGGTCCGGCCGACGTCCTCGAGCACGGTCTCGGGCGCGGTGCGCAGGACGGCGACGCGGGCTCGGGTCGGCATCTGCGGAAGACTCCTCGCGGATCGTTCGGGCGGTACCCGGGGGCGCCGCGGCGGCGCCGCGGGTCGGGTGGCGATGATACCGAACCCGCCGCGCCTCAGGGGAAGTAACCCCAGTCCTCTCGCGCCTCCGGCCGCTCGGGCGTCCGCCGCCGCGCCGGCAGCTCGGCCGCGACCTCGGGCGGCACCAGCACCGCGGCGAGCGGGTCGCGGTAGACCGGCACCCAGTCGTCGCCCGCGAGGATCCCCGCGAGCGCCGGGCCGCCGTTCTCGATCAGGCAGACGTCGGCGCGGCCGGCGAACAGCTCGCCCCAGGCGCCGCGGTCGTAGGCGCGGAGCTGGGCGTCGATCTCCGCCGCGGGATAGACCGTCAGGTTGCGGCCGTCGGCCGAGACCCGGTAGTCGGGCGCCAGGTGCCAGATCGCGTAGCCGCCCCAGTCGAGGCGGAGCGCCAGGTTCGGTCCCAGATCGTGGCCTTTGAGGAACTCGACCGCGAGCACCGGGTAGTGCGTGGTGTCGATCGGCAGCCGCAGCCGGTGCTCGACGAGGTCGCGCGCGACGCGCACGGCGCCGAAGAGGGCGATCGCGAGGCAGAGCGCCACCGCCCAGCGCGGCCGCGCGAGGCCGGTGACCAGCCGCCGCCGGCCGGCGCCGGTGAGCTTCGGCCAGAGCGCGCCGAGCGCCGACGCCAGCACGAGGGTTCCGGCGAGCACCAGAAGCACCAAGAAACGCCCGTGCCGCCAGGTCGCCGCGATCGCGAGCAGCCAGAGCGCGACCTGCTCGAGCCGCTGGGCGCGCGGGGCGAGAACCAGCCCGGCGAGCGGCAGCAGCGTGAAGCCGAAGAAGATCCCGGCCACCGCCGGCACGCGGGCGATGCCGGCCCACTCCAGCACCAGCGAGTGGTCGGCGCCCAACTCGCGCGCGAGGTAGGCGAAGAGACCCGCACCGTAGGGGTTGGCGAGCGGCGCGAGCGCGGTCAGCCCGGCGGCGAGGAGCACCCGCTTGCGCTCCGTGGCGCCGGCGCCGCGGCGGCGGAGGAGCGCCGCGGCGGCGAACGCCGCGACCGCGAGGCCGAGCACGAAGCCGCCGTGGAGGTTGGCCCACAGCGCCATCAGCGGCGGCCAGGCCCAGAGTGCGCGCCGGCGACCGCGCCGGTGGGCGTCGGCGGCGGCCAGAAACGCCAGCGTGAGCAGGTAGGTGAAGGTGTGCGGGCGCAAGTTGAGGAAGAAGCTGACTGGATCGACGGCGGCGAGCAGCAGCGCCACCAGACCGAGCGGGTGGGGAAAACGATCCCGGATCAGGCCGGCGAGGAGCGCCATCGCGCCGGCGAACAGCAGCGCGCGCCAGAGCACCAAGCCGCGGCCGCCGCCGAGCCGGTAGACCGCCGCCAGCAGCACGTCGCTGCCCCACTCGTGGTTGGTCCAGGGCGCGTCCGCGGCGGTGAACGAGAACGGGTCGGCCGCGGGCAGCGCGCCCTGCTCGAGGATCAGCGCGCCGGTCCGGACGTGCCACCAAAGGTCGGGATCGGCCTCGACGTCGAGCAGGAACGGCAGGCTCACCGCGAGCGCCGCGAGCAGGGGCAGCGCGGCCGGTCCGGTGAGCCGGCGGCGCAGGGAGGCCGCGGTCATCCGGACCTCAGCCAAGAATCCCGAGCCCGTGGCCGCGACACGGCTCGCGGCCGCCTGCTCGCTGCGGGGCGGCCGCCGGACCCGCGGCCGACCGCCGGGAATCGACGAGCCCGCGCCACCACGCACCTCCCGGCGCGCCCTGGGGGCGTCGTCATGTACCTCGTCCTTGATCATCGGCGAGCCCGCGCCGCCGCGCACACCTCGGATCCTCGCCGCGAGATCCTCACCGGCTCAGGGAGCGCCGAAGAAGCCCCGCACCGCCGCGCACGCCCGCTCGACCTCGGCCGCCTCGAGCTCGGGGAACGCCGGCAAGCAGAGCAGCTCCCGCGCCGCCGCCTCGCTCGCCGGCAGCGCGGCGCCGGCGCCGCCCCACCCGGCCCACGCCGGCTGGCGGTGGAGCGGCTCGGGGTAGTGGATCGAGGTGCCGACGCCGGCCGCCGCGAGGTGGTCGCGCAGGGCGTCGCGGCGGGCGGTGCGCGCCGCGATCTGGTGGTAGACGCACTCGGCCTCCGGCGGGTCGAGCGGGAACGAGAGGTCGCCGACGCCCTCGAGCGCCTCGCGGTAGCGGCCGGCGATCGCGCGGCGCGCCTCGTTGTCGGCGTCGAGCCGCGGCAGCTTGCAGTTGAGCACCGCCGCCTGGAGGCTGTCGAGCCGGCTGTTGGTGCCGACCTCGAGGTGGTGGTAGCGGCGGTCCTGGCCGTGGTTCGCGATCCGGCGCGCCCGCTCGAGGAGCGCGCCGTCCGGGCCCGAGAGCGCGCCGCCGTCGCCGTAGCAGCCGAGGTTCTTGGTCGGGTAGAAGCTCCACGCCGCGAGCGCGCCGAGAGTGCCGGCCTTGCGCCCGCGCCAGCTCGCGCCGTGGGCCTGGGCGGCGTCCTCGAGCAGCCACAGCCCGCGCCGGCGGCAGAGCGCGCCGAGGGCGTCGGCCTCGAACGGCCGGCCGTAGAGATGGACGCCGATCACACCGACCGTGCGCGGCCCGACCGCGGCCTCGGCGGCCGCGGGGTCGAGGTTGAGCGTCGCCGGGTCGATGTCGGCGACGACCGGCGTGCCGCCGGCGAGGATCACCGCCTCGGCGGTGGCGAAGAACGTGAACCCGGGGACGATCACCTCGTCGCCGGCGGCGAGGTCGAGCGCGCGCAGCGCGACCACCAGGGCGTCGGTGCCGTTGGCGGCGCCGACGCAGCCGGCCGCACCGAGGTAGCGCGCGAACGCGGCCTCGAACTCCGCGACCTCGGGGCCGAGCACGTAGGCCGTGCCGTCGAGCACCCGCCGCCAGCGCGCGGCCAGCTCGTCCGCGATGCGGTCGCGAGCGCGGCCGAGATCGAGGTAGGGGACGGGGGTCACGGTGGATCTCGCGGCGCGGCCCGCGCGCACGGCAGGGCAGCATAGCGGACCGGCGGGCCTGCCGCGGCGCCACCGACCTGCGCGGCCTTCGACGCCCATCCGGCGCGCGCCAACCGAGGTCTCGCGTGAAAGGTCGCGCGCTCCTTCTCGTACCGGGGTCGGCGCTGCTCCTGGCGCCGCCGGAGCCTCCGGGCGGGAGCGGCGTTCATCGCGTCGGCCGTCCGGCGCCGGCAGGCGAGGGCCGGCGCCGGGTCCACGGCGTGGCGCGGACGACCAGCTCGTCGCCGGCGAGCGTGACGTTGTCGGCGACCCGGACGACCGCCAACGGCGGGAAACGCGTGGCGTCCGCGGTGATCTCGGGGTACCAGCTCGGGTAGGTGATCAGGTACTCGGGGCGCCGCTCCGCGAGGAACCGCTCCATCCCCCGTCGTCCCCGGGGATCGTCCGGGCTGGCGGAACCGCGCACCGCCTCCTGCACGTCGGGCGTCGCGATGCCCGACAGGTCGACCAGCGGATTGTCGGTGAAGTAGCCCAAGGCGCCGATGTCCTGCACCGCCAGCACGGTGTCGGCGGGCAGGTGGTCGCGCACCCAGCGCGCGACCGCGACGTCGCCGTCCTCGACGTTGGCGACGTTGCGGGCGAAGCGCCCGGCGCCGCCGACCAGCGCCGCCGCCGGCGCCGCCAGCAGCAAGGCCGCGAGCGCGGCGCGCAGCGGCAGGCGCAGGCCCCCG
>CAZNIX010000175.1:0-9275 GCA_964573125.1 uncultured Thermoanaerobaculia bacterium | reverse complement strand
GGCGTCGGCGAGCGCCCCGGCGGCGCCGCGCGCCGCCGACTCTTCGACCCGCGCGAGCAACGCCTCGGCGACCGCGCCGCCGCGCTCGAGCGCCTCGCCGACCGGGGTCGCGAGCCAGCGGTCGACCGAGCCCTGGAGGAGCTCCGTGGCGATCGCGAACAGCAGCAGCACCGGGATCAGCGACAGCCCGATGAACGTGAGCACCAGCTTGACCTTGAACTTCGAGCCCAGGATCCGGTGGCGGCGCTCGATCCCGAGCTTGTAGAGGTTGCGCAGCAGGACGAAGAGGATGGCGAGGATGAGGATGACGTCGACGTACCAGAGCACGAACAGGAGCACCTGGTTCTGCACCAGGTAGGACGGCAGGTCGCGGCTCTGCTGGACGAAGTAGAGGACGCCGGTGAGGATCACCAGGAGCCCGGCGAGCACCGCGACCACCAGCCGGGTGTCCTTGCCGAGGCGGAGGATCTGCTGCTTGAGGTCCATGGCGACCCTCCGATTATCGACCAATCGGCCCCGGCAGCCCTACGAACGCGTCGGCTCGTCGCGGCTACGGCGCCGGTATCTCATTCTTGGTCCTGAACTTGCGCGACTCGCTCCAGTCCGTCTGCACCTTGGCCGGGATGATCGAGAGGATCGTCCGCGACCCCATCTCGGCGCGCACCCGCACCAGCAGGCGCCAGGAGCGGGGGAGGCCGTCGAGGTGGAACGCGGGCAGCCCCTCGACCCGGGTCAGCTCGCGCTCGAGGCTCTCGAGGTCGTCGACGATCCGGCTCTCGACCAGCTTGCCGCCGAGTTTGCGGTTGACCAGGTACTCGCGGGAGACGGCGTCGTACATCGCCACCACCTGGAGCGTGGTCTCGGCCAGCGGCCGGTCGTACCAGCGCTTGCGGTCCTTGAGCAGCTCGAGCCGGTAGAGGAAGCCGGTCGGCAGCCCGCTGTGCACCCGCTCGAGGAAGGCCTCGTCGAACGCCCCTTCGAGGGCGAACGAAACGAGCGCGCGGTTGCCCTCGACCTCGATCCCCGGGCGGGTGATCGCGGCGTCGCCGGCGGCGGCGAACAGACCCAGGAAGAGCCCCAGGACGGCGAGAGGGGTCCTCATCGAAAGTGCGATGATATCAGGGCTTGCGGCCGCGGCCCGGCGCCGGCGGTGCGCTATGCTCCGGCGCCCGGCGGGGGGCCGGGCGGAGAGCGCAGCGCCATGGCGAGCAAGGACGGCAAGAGCCGAGACGGCGGCAGGGGCGGCGGCGAGCGGCGGGCCGGCAAGCCGGCCGGCGGCCGGCGCGACGAGGTGCGCGTGCTCGCGCGCAACCGCCGAGCGCGCCACGACTACGACGTCCTCGAGACCTTCGAGGCCGGCCTCGCGCTGACCGGCACCGAGGTCAAGTCCGCGCGCGCCGGCCGCGTCCAGCTCAAGGACAGCCACGTCGAGATCCGCGACGGCGAGGCCTGGCTGGTCGGCGCCCACATCAGCCCCTACGAGGCGGCCAACCGCTGGAACCACGACCCCGAGCGCGACCGCAAGCTCCTGCTCCACCGCCGCGAGGTCGACAAGCTCTTCGGCCGCACCCAGGCCAAGGGCATGACCGCGATTCCGCTCGCCGTCTACGCCCGCGGCAACTGGATCAAGGCCGAGATCGCCCTCGCCCAGGGCAAGAAGCTCTACGACAAGCGCGAGGCGGCCAAGCGGCGGATCCTCGACCGGGAGGCGGAGGAGGCGATCAAGGGGGAGCGGTAGGGGCTACGACGGCACGATCTCGATCGCGCCCGTCTCGGTGACCGACTCGGGCGCCGTCCGCCGCCGGGCGTGCCGCCGCCGGCGGCCGCCGGTGTCCTGGATGCGCTCGAGCGCGGTCTGGCCGCCGTACTTCTCGGCGATCAGGTCGTCGAACTCGTCGGCGACGTTGGCGACCGCGGCGATCGCGGTGAGGAGGGCGCGGGGGGTGAGGTCGCGGCCGAAGACGGAGTGGGAGAAGAAGATGTCGTCGCCCACGGCGGAGAACGAGCCGAACGGGATCGAGTGGTTGATCTCGAGCAGGTTGTGCAGCAGCTCCTGGGTGACCTCGGCGCCCTGGACGCAGTAGCTGACGATCTTGACCGCCGCCTCCTGCGGGCCGTAGGGATCGACCGCGATCTCGAGCACGGTCGAGCCGTAGCGGACGTAGAAGTGGCCGTCGTCGTCGTCGTGGAACGGGTGGTCGAAGAAGTCGGGCAGGTAGTCGGCGACCTTGCGGTAGGTCTCCTCGTGGATCTCGTGGGCGAAGCGCATAAGACGGAGCCTCCGCCGGCTACTCTACCAGCAGCCGTGACGGGCCGGCGAGGGCCGCGCGTCGTTTGACACGGCGGCGGCGCTCGCACTACTGTCCTCGGGAGACTGCGTTTACGAAACCGCCTGGGAAACCGGCGCGGGCAACCTGGCGAGAGGAGAGCAGGGATGACACGGAGAGCGATCGCACTGGGCGCGCTCTGCGCGGCGGCCGCATTGGCGGCGGCGCCCGCGCGCGGGGCCGGCTTCGGGATCTTCGAGCAGGGCAGCAAGGCGATGGGGATGGCCGGGGCCTACACGGCCCAGGCCGACGACCCCTCGGCGATGTTCCACAACCCGGCCGGGCTGGCGTTCCAGAAGGAGCGCGATTTCGCGGTCGGCGTCACCTGGATCCGCGGCACCGAGGCCGACTACCAGGGCGGGCCGACCGGCTTCCCGGGCTCGACCGTGAGCGGTGAGCAGGAGACGCTCTCGGAGTTCCCTCCCCACGCCTACTGGGTCGAGCCGATCGGCGGCGCGGTCACGTTCGGCCTCGGCGTCAACTCGCCGTTCGGCCTGGTCACCGAGTGGCCGGCGGACTTCCCGGGCCGCTTCGTCAGCCGCAAGGCGGCGCTGCGCGCGATCGACCTCAACCCGGTCATCGCCTGGCAGAGCGGCAACTTCGGCCTCGCGGTCGGCGCCGTCGCGCGCTTCTCCGACGTCGAGCTGGTCCAGCACATCGCCCGGCCGAATCCGTTCACCGGGACCTCCCAGGACGTCGCCACCCTGAGCCTCGACTCCGATTTCGAGCAGGGCTACGGCTTCAACCTCGGCCTCCTGCACCGCTACAACAACAGCTTCTCCTGGGGGCTCTCCTACCGCAGCCAGATCGACGTCGACTACGCCGGCGACGGCAGCCTGTCGCAGAACCTGACCGGCACCCCGTTCGACCCCCTGGTCGCCGCCGCCCTGCCGTTCGGCGAGGCGATCCCGGTCGACACCTCGATCGCGTTCCCCGACCAGGCGAGCCTCGGCCTCGCGTTCGCGCTCTCGCCCCACACCCTGCTCGAGATCGACGCCAACTGGACCGGCTGGTCGAGCTTCGAGGAGATCGTCATCGACTTCACGCGCGACCAGCTTCCCGACGCCGTGCGGCCGCAGCAGTGGGACGACGCCTACAACTACCGCCTCGGCGTGCGCTGGGACACCGCGAGCGGCAACCAGTGGCGGTTCGGCTACGTGTTCGACGAGACGCCGCAGCCGGAGGAGGCGGTCAGCCCGCTGCTCCCCGACGCCGACCGCAACGGCTACACGATCGGCTACGGCTGGCAGGGCGGCGGCCGCGCAAGCTTCGATTTCGCGGTGATGTACCTCGATTTCGACGAGCGCGAGCGGTTCGCGAACTTCCCCGGCGAAGAGGCGAGCGAGTTCTTCGGCACCTACCAGAACAAGGCCGTGCTGGTCGGCCTCACCCTCGGATTCTAGGAGCACCGCCATGACAGCCCACCGCG
This sequence comes from uncultured Thermoanaerobaculia bacterium, assembly GCA_964573125.1. Lineage (GTDB taxonomy): Bacteria > Acidobacteriota > Thermoanaerobaculia > Multivoradales > JBCCEF01 > CAVSQV01. Next base: position 5,519 of record CAZNIX010000175.1, on the reverse strand, counting down.
CCATCCTCCGCCGCTTCCTCCCGTTCGCCGCCGCCGCCGCGCTGGTCCTCGGCGCCGGCGCCGCCGCCGCCCAGGACACCGGCAGCGCCGACTTCACGCGCTACGCCGCGGTCGGCGACAGCCTGACCGCCGCGTTCGCGAGCGGCGGCCTGCACGAGGACGTCCAGCGCCTGTCCTACCCGGCGCTGATCGCGCGCCAGGCCGGCGTCACCTCGTTCCAGCAGCCGCTCGCCGGCGCGCCGGGCATCCCGCCGCTGCTCGCGATCCAGAGCCTGGGGCCGGGCGCGCCGGTGATCGTGCCGCGCTCGGCGACCCCCGGCTCGCCGCTCAACCTCAACCTGCCGCGCCCCTACGACAACATGGCGGTGCCCGGCTTCGACGTCCACGACGTGCTGGTCACCCGCGCCGGCAACCAGATCGTGAATCTCATCTTGCGCGGGATCGGCACCCAGCTCGAGCAGGTGGCGGCGCTCCAGCCGACCTTCGTCACGGTCTGGATCGGCAACAACGACGTGCTCGGCGCCGCGACCAGCGGCCTGGTGATCGAGGGCGTGACCCTGAGCACGTTGGCGCAGTTCGAGGCCGACTACCGTTCGCTGATCTCGACCCTCGACCAGCTCGTCGGCGCCGACCTCGCGGTGGCGACCATCCCCGACGTCGCGGCGCTGCCGTTCGTCACCGCCATCCCGCCGGTCGTCGTCAACCCGGTGACCCGCGAGCCGGTGCTGATCGGCGGCCAGCCGGTGCCGCTGATCGGCCCGTCGGGGCCGCTCGCCGGCAACGACCGGGTGCTGCTGACCGCGTCGCCGCTGCTCGCCCAGGGGATCGGCATCCCGGCGCTGATCCCGGGCGGCACCGGCCAGCCGCTGCCCGACTCGGCGGTGCTCTCGGCCGGCGAGGTCGCGACCATCCGCGAGCGCACGGGGCAGTTCAACGCGGTGATCCGCTCCGCCGCCGCGGGCGCCGGGGCGGCGGTGGTGCCGATCGACGACATCTTCGACGACATCGTCGCCCGCGGCTTCCCCGTCGGCGGCGGGCTGACCTACACGACCGACTTCCTGACCGGCGGCATCTTCTCCTACGACGGCGTGCACCCGAGCCCGTTCGGCTACGCGATGGTCGCCAACGCCTTCATCGACGCGATCAACGCCACCTACGGCGCTGCGATCCCGGCGGTCGACCTCTTCCCGTTCGTGTTCGGGCCCGACGGCTCGGCCGGGGCGACCATCCCCGACCTGACCGGCGCGGGATCCCTCTCGAGCGCAATCTTCAGTACCGAGGCGGGCCAGAACCTGCTCGCGTCGCTGCGCGTCTTCACCCGCCCCGGCCGCCGGCGGCCGTCCCCCGACCCCGGCCCCGACCCGGGCCCCGGCGCCGTCCCCGACCGCCCCTCCGTCCCCGACCGCTCGCCGCGCGGCGAGCTGCGGGGCGACCGCAGCCGGCCGTAGCCGCCTCCGCCCCGCCGCGCCGCCCCGACCGCTCGCCCCGGCAAGCGCCGGGGCGAGCCCTACGAGGGGATCGTCGAAGAAGGAGAGGTCGACCTCGATCGAGGTCACCGCCTCGTCGGGGAGCTCGTCCTCGGGAGCCGAACCGAGCACGGACTGACTGCCGAGGACGATCACGTCCCTCTCCCCGGTGATCCGGGACGCGGCCCGCAGCACGTGCTCGAGCTGCGCGCGCTTCAACTGCGATGCTCGGTCCGCCAGTGGCTCCGGAAGGCGTCGAGCACCCGGCGTCGCGTCGCCTCGGGCAGCACCCCGGCGAAGGGAGAGCTCTGGCGCAGCTCTATCGCACGCGGGCTGCGCGAGGTGAGCGTCTCGAAGACGGCGTCGACCCCCAGGTCGAGAATCCGACCCCATTCGGCGAGCAACCAGACGACCTCGCCTCGTCGATGGCTGCTCTGCAGGCGGGACAGATTCGCCCTCGCCTTGGCGATCACGCGATCCGGATCGAGGACCAGCCGTCCGGCCACCGCTCCGTGCAGCCACAGCAGCCGTTCGTCCTCCCGCCGCGCGGGTGCGGGCAGCATTTCGAGCACCACCGACCGCCGGATGCGCCGGTGCCGCCCGACCCGCACCGAATCGAGCAGCTCGCGATCACAGAGATCGACGACATGCTGCCGCGACACGCCGAGCAGCTCGGCCGCGTCGCCGGTCGAGATCATGGGATCGTCCACGGGTGAGATCGCCACTGCGGGAGCCTACCGCCTAACCACCAAAAACACAAGGCGACCAGAACGAGCCGCGCTGCCCGGCGGCTCTTACGCGCAGCGGAATCGGCCAGAAGGTAATCGAGCTCGTTAGCGGCACGACGACGAACAGGTCCGTCTCCTCGCCGGTCACGATGTCGTCGACGGAGACGATCAGCGCCGGCCGGCTCTTGCCGGGCTCGCCCTTCCTGGCGGCTCCGAGCGCGACGAGCCAGAGGTCGCCGCGGCGAGGCTCACTCGATTCCGTCGCCAACGACGGTCTCCCAATCGTGCTCTTCGGCCGCGACGTCGGGATTGCGGGCGTCGGCGCGGGTCGCCTCGCGCTCGGAGCGGTAGATCGCTTCGTGCGTCAACGTCTCGGCGTACTCCGTCAGCATCGCCGCGACCGAGAGTCCCCGTTCATCTGCTCGCTCCGCGAGCCGATCACGCGTAGACCGTGGGACTCGGATGGTCGCCGTCTCGGTGGCCATGGGAGACACACCATAGCGCCATGGATTGGCGCTGCCAAAGGGCGTGCGTGCTGCACGGCGATCCTCGCCCAGACGCTCGCTCGGCTGCCCGCCGGATCGAGCGTCTGGTAGCTTTCAGGGATGGTGGAACAGCCGGACTTGGGCGGCGGCCCGCCGCCGGAGGGCGAGGGCGCGCGCCGGCGGCGGGAGACGAAGGGGGTGACCCGGGGTCGCCTCAAGGTCCACGATCCGTTCGAGCTGGTCCGCTGGCTGGCGCTGTCGCAGCCCGATCCGCGCAAGGCGCTGGCGGAGCTGGTGCAGAACAGCCTCGACGCCGGGGCGCGCGCGGTCCGGGTGCTGCGCCAGCGCCGGCGCGGCGAGCCCTGCCTGACCATCTGGGACGACGGCGAAGGGGTGATCCCGGAGCTCGACCGCCCCGAAGCCCTCAAGTACATCGCCACCCACATCGGCCACAGCCGCAAGCGGACGTTGACGCCACAGCAACGACTGGAGCTGATGACCCAGGGGCAGTACGGCATCGGTCTGCTCGGCTTCTGGAGTCTCGGCGAGATGCTGGAGATCCGCTCGTCGATGCCGGGCCAGCGGGCCCACCGGCTGCTGCTCTACCGCGACCGTCCCGACTACCGCATCGAGCCGCTGCGGGGCCGCCTGCCGCTGGACGAGCGGTGGACCGAGGTGGTGGTGGTCGGCCTCCACCGCGAGGCGATGCCGGCGCTCCTGGGACGGCGGGCCGCCGGCTACCTGGCGTCCGAGCTGCGCGGCCAGCTCCTGGAGCGGGGCGTGAAGCTGGTGGTGGAGGACCGCATGGCCCGCGGCCGGGCGCAGAAGGTGATCCCGGTGCGGCCGCACCGCTTCCTCGGCGAGCGGCTGCCCGAGCCCGAGCGGCTGGAGGTCCCCGGCTACCCGCCGGTTCGGCTGGAGGTCTACCTCGCCGGCGAGAGCGACGAGGACGCCGAGGCCGAGCCCTTGTCGCTCTACGCCGCCGGCACGCTGGTGGCCGAGAGCTTCGCCGAGCTGGGCGCGCTGGGGCTCGACCGCAGGCCGTGGACCGACCGCCGGCTCACCGGGATGGTCGACTTCCCGGCGCTCTCGGTCGCTCCCGGCAGCCGCCGCGGGGTGGTGCCCGACGCCGCCGCCGGCGCTCTCGCCGGCGCCCTGGAGTCGGCGGAGCCGGCCTTGCGCGCGGCGCTGGCCGACTACGAGGAGCGCCGCGCCGAGGAGCTCGACCGGGCGTTGATCAAGAACCTCCAGCGCGCTTTCCGCGGCTTCTACCGCCAGCGGCCGCGCTACTCGCTGCTGCCGGTGGCGGGCCGGCGGGATCAGGAAGCCGGCCCCGAGGCGGCGCCCGGCAAGGCGGCCCCAGGCGAGCCGCCGGCCGAGGACGAGGAACGGCTCGCCCGCGACTCCCCGCCGGTGGCCGAGCTGTTCCCGCCCGGTCCGCTGGCCGAGGTGCGGCTGACGCCGGCGCCGCTCAAGGTGGAATGCGGCGGCCAGCGCGGCGCCCGCGCCCGGGCCCTCGACGCCTCCGGCCGGCCGCTCGAGGAGGCGGTGACCTGGCGCTGGCGCCTCGACGGGCCGGTCGGCCGCCTCAAGGTGCGGGCCGACCCGTCACGAGTGCTGCTGACGGCGGGCGACCAGCCGGCCTCGGGCTCGCTCGCGGTGCTGGTGGCGGCCGGCGGCCGCGAGGCGCGCGCCGAGATCGCGGTCGAGGTCGTCGACGAGATCCCTTCCGGCCGCTCCGACGAAGGCATCCCCGAGCCCGAGCTGGTCGACCTCCCCGGCGCCTCGTGGCGCTCCCGGATCGTCGACGGCCGCTGGCAGGTCAACGCCGGCCACCGCGAGTACCGCGTCCTGGCCGACCGCCCGGCGCTCAAGCTCCGCTACCTGGCGATGCTCTTCGCCAAGGAGGTGGTCCTGCGCAGCAGCCAGGACCCGCGCCTCGAGCTCCCGCTCGAGCAGCTCGTCGAGGTCGCCGCCTACGCCGACCGCCAGCTCTCCCGCGGGCGCGGCGGGAAGCGGAGCAAGGGCTGAGGCCGTCGAAGGCGGCACGACGAGCGAGGCCGATCCACAGGGGGGTTCAGCCGTGGACTCCCCCAGTCTCGCGGCCGGTGCCGGTGGGGGAGGAGGCGGCGGCCGTGGGGTACACTCGCCGCCGAAATCGAGACCGAGCGACAGGAGGTCCCGTGCCGCACCCGGGCGGCGGGCCGCGCCGGCGGCGCGGCGCCGCCGGCTTCAGCCTGATCGAGACGCTGGTGGCGCTGGCGGTGCTGGCGGTGGTGCTGCTCACCGGCGTCGGCCTGCTCACCCATCACCACCGCGCCCTGGTACGCCTGGCCGCCGGGCGGGAGGCGACCGCGGCCGCCGGCGCCGTGCTCGAGGGCATCCATGCCGGCGCCGTCCCTCTGATCCCGGGCGAGGGACCGGCCGTGCCGCCGCCGGTCGCCGCCGTTCGCGCCCGCGGACTGCGCCTGGCGGTGGAGACCCGGGAGACCGGCGAGCCCGGCCTGTGGGAGGTCGAGGTCCGCGCCACGTACCTGGCCGGCGGCACGCCGGGGCTGCGCAGCGTCAAGACCCTGGTCTGGCGCCCGGACGCCGGGCACTGAGGCGCGGAGGACCGGCTGTGCGCTCCCGCCTCCACCTCCCGCGGCGCCCGGGCCGCCGGCCCGCCGCCGGCTACACCCTGGTCGAGATGGTGGTCGCGCTGGCGGTGCTTACCGTCGCCCTCGCCCTCGCCGCCGGCCTTCTGCGCGAGGCCGCCTGGGCCCTCGCCGGCGCCGCGCGCGAAGCCCGCGCGCCCCTGGCGCCGCTCGCCGCCGCCACCCTGCGGCGCGACGTCCAGG
>CAZNIX010000174.1:0-9376 GCA_964573125.1 uncultured Thermoanaerobaculia bacterium | reverse complement strand
ACGGCGGCCGGCGCCGTCCAGGAGGAGGAGGAGCGGCGCCGAGCCCGGCGAGCCGAGGGCGAGGCGCCCCTCGGCGTCGCTCACCGCCACCGGCCAGCCGTGGTCCGCCAGGATGACCACCACCCCCGGCAATCGCTCGCCGCCGTCGCCGCGCACCTCGAGGGTCCGCCTCCCGGCGGGCGGCGGGAGCGCCAGGCGGACCGTGGCGGCCGCGCCGTCGTCGCGGGCGGCCGCCGTCGCGGCGCTGCCGGCGACGAAGGCCGCGAGCTCCAGCTCCTCGCCGGGTGCGCGCGGCAGGACGACCCGGCCGGCGGCGTCGGTGCGGCCGAGGCGCAGCTCCGGGCGCCAGCCGTCCGCGACCATCTCCGCCCAGAACGCGGGCGCCGCCGGCTCGGCGACCACCCAGACGCCGCTCGCCGGCTCGCCGCTCGCGCTCCGCACCTCCACCCCGGCCCCGGCGTCCCGCGAGAGCCGGACCGCCGGCAGCTCCCGGGGCCCGGTCACCGGCAGGGGCGAGTAGCCGAGCGGCACCCGGCCCGGAGCCCGGACCACCACCTTCCACATCCCGGCCCGCGGCGCGGCCAGGCAGTAGCGCCCGCCCTCGAGATCCGCCGTCGCCGCCGGCTCGGAGCCGGGGCGCCCGCCGAGGATGCCCAGGCTCCAGGCGTAGCCGCTCTCGAGGGGCACGAGCTCGGCGCGCGCGGCCGCGGGGAGGGCCGCGCCGTCCGCCGATTCGACCAGCCCGCAAACGGGCACGGCGGCGGGCGCCGCGGTCGGCGCGGCGGACAGCAGAAGGCTCCAGACGACAGCGCTGTAGGGCGACATTCCTTAAACGTAGGTAGTAGGAGTTTTTTCTCTTGACAGTTTAGGGATAGTAGGTGCATACTGTCAACACCCTTGTGAGGTGCCCTTCGGAATCCGTAAACAAGGTAGCCAATGACCCGTCTATGGAGGACAAGGCGATGAGGACGAGACACCTGTGCTTGCTGTCCGCGATTCTGGCTCTGGGGTGCCTGGCGCTGGCGAGCCCGGCATTCGCCATCAACACCTGCGCGACCAAGTGCAACTGCACGGTCAGTTGCTCGACGTCCTGCCTGTACACCGTGCACCCCCCGCCCGACTACGACCCCGTGATCCTGGCGGAGAACTGCGGCGAGTACGGCATCTGCATCGGCTCGGCGAGCTGTCCCCCCGGCGACTGCCCGGCCCAGTCGTGCACGACGACCATCAACGGCACCAGCGGCAACGACACCCTCAACGGCGGCTCCGCCCGGGAGTGCATCAACGGGCTGGGCGGCAACGACACCATCGACGGCAACGCCGGCGACGATCGCATCGACTGCGGCAGCGGGACCGACACCGCCTCCGGGGACTCGGGCAACGACTGCCTGTGGGGCCAGGACGGTGACGATTACCTCGACGGGGAGTCGGGCTACGACCTCACCGACGGCGGCGGCGGCTCCGACACCTGCTTCGCCGAGGTCAAGGTGAGCTGCCCCTGACCCGAGGCCGCGGCGGACCTCGCCTCGGACCCTAGCCGCTGCGCAGGGCGGCCAGCATCTGCTCGGCCTCGTCGTTGCCGGGGTCGAGGGCGAGCGCCCGCTCCAGCTCGCGGGCGCTCGCGGTCGGGTCGCCGAGCCGGAAGTGCATCTTGGCCGCGGCGATGTGCACCTGCGGGCTGCGCAGGCCGTTGGCGATCGCGGCCTCGAACGACCTGAGGGCCTCGGCGGTGCGGCCCTCCTCGGCGAGCATGGCGCCGAGGTTGAAGTGGTTGCGGCCGTTGTTCGGGTCGCGCTCGACCGCCTCGCGCATGGTCGCCATCGCCTGCTCGCGTCTGCCCTGGCGCATCTGCGCGGCGGCGAGGTTGGCGAGCACGCCCGGGTTGCCGGGGTCGCTCTCGAGCACCCGGCGCAGCAGGCGCTCGGCGTCGGCGGTCCAGCCCTGGCGCAGGGCGACCACGGCGAGCTGGTTCATCGCCGTCACCTTGCCGCGAGCGCGCTCGAACGCCTGGTCGAGGAAGTCCCGCGCCTCCCGCTCGCGGCCCAGGCGGCGCAGCAGCGCCACCGTCTCCTCGTTGGCGAGCTGGTCGAGGGGGTCGATCTCGAGGGCGCGGCGGTGGTGCTCGAGGGCCTCCTCGTGCCGGCCGCGAGCGGCGGCGGCGAGGCCGAGCGCGGCGTGGTACGCGCTCTCTTGCCCGTGACGGGGACGGAGCTGCTCGAGGACGTCCTCGGCGTCGTCGAGGCGGCCGCACTTGTCGCCCTCCTCGATCAATCCGGTCAGCCCCCAGTTGGGCATCGTCCGGCTCTGACTGAAGCCGCGGACGATCAGCTCGACCGCCTCGCACGAGTTCCCCGACAGCGACGCCACCTGGGCGAGGGCGGCCCAGGCCTGGCCGAAGCTCGGCAGCCGCTCGACCGCGATCTCGTACTGGCGGCGGGCGGCGGCGAAATCGCCCCGCCGCTGGTGGATGGCGCCGAGGTTGAGCGCCTCGGTGGCGACCGCCTCGAGGCCGGCGGCGGCGGCCGCGCCGGCCCCGGCGGGCGCCGCGGCCGGCTCGCCGGCCGCGGGCGGAGCCGTTGCCGCTCCCCCCTCACCGCGGGCGGCGCGCTCCTCGAGCACCCGGGGCGAGATGTACCCGAGGGCGACCAGCTCGCGCAGGCGCTCCTCGTCCATCTCCGCCGAGGCCGCCCGGCCCGCCTCCTCCGCGCGCGCCCGCGGCAGCTCCTCGAAGCTGGCGAGCTGGGTGGCGGCGGGGCGGATCGGCTCGACCCCGGGCGGCAGCAGCGCCGGGATCGGCCGGCCGGCGAAGTCGCCGGGGATCGGCAGGCCGAGCAGCGCGAGGACGGTGGGGGCGACGTCGAAGATCGTGGCGCCCTCGATCGTCGCCCGCGCCCGGATGCCGGGACCGGCGCCGGCGACGACGCCGTAGAGGCGGTGCCACTGCGGCGCGCCCATCGTGAAGTCGGAGGGGTCGGCCGCCGGCCGCGCCTCACCGGTGAAGAAGCCGTGGTCGGAGACCAGGATCACCGTGGTCTCGGGCGCGGCGGCGGCGAGCAGCTCGCCGAGCAGCTCGTCGGCGTAGGCGTAGAACTCGGGCAGGGCGTCGCCGAAGCGCTCCACCTCGTCGGCGCCCACCGCGGGCATCGCCGGCGGCAGGTAGCGGGCGAACAGGTGGCCGACGGTGTCGGTGCCCTCGTAGTAGACCAGCGTCAGGTCGGCCTGGTCGCGCAGCAGCTCGAGGGCGATCGCGTGGTAGCTGCGGGTGGTCGCCAGGATCTTGCGCAGGTGGTTGACCCGGTCCTCCTGGCGCCGCTCGGGCGGCAGGCTCGACCAGCGGCGCTCGAACTCCGCGCGGTCGACGTCGACGAAGCGCCGGACCTCCTCCCAGCCGATCTGCTCGGCGGTGACCAGCTTCGCCTGGACCCACGCCCAGGCCGCGGCCGGGTAGACCTTGCCGCTGCCGGCGGGCTCGTCGCGGACCTCGAAGAGCTGGTAGGCGACGCGGTCGCTGACCACGGTGCCGAGCGTCGGGTCGGCCGGCCAGGTCGCCCACCAGGCGACGACGTCGGTCGAGAGGTCGAACGCGGGCAGGATCGTCCACAGCGCGTGGACCTTGCGCGAGGTCGAGCTGATCGGCACCAGCTCGCCCGAGGCCGGGTCGCGGACCAGGAAGTCGGCGATGCCGTGCTCGGGCACGGTCTTGCCGGTGGCGATCGAGGTCCACACCAGCGGCGAGAGCAGCGGCTCCTGCGAGCGCAGCTCGCCGGAGGCGCCGCGGTCGATCAACCGCGCCAGGTTCGGGAGGCGGCCGGCGGCGAGCAGCGGCCGGATCATCAGCCAGTCGGCGCCGTCCCAGCCGACGAGCAGGACCTTCTTGCCGGTCGGCCGGGCGAGCCGGGCGGCGCGGTTGCGGGCCACCGCCAGCGCCACCGGGTTGCGCTCGACCGGCGCCCGCACCGCGAGGCCCTCGGCGGTGACGCCGCTCGCGCCGAGCGCGGACGCCGCGAGCGCGGTGAGCCGGGCCGCGGCCTCGGGACGGAACAGCTCCGCGGGGTCGATCGCCGCCAGGTCGGCCTGGAGGCGGGTCGCCAGGACCTGCCCGAGCCCGTCGACGAACGGCTGCCAGCCGGCGGCCCGCAGCCAGTCGCGCTCGCGGCCCGGGGCGACCGCGAACCGGCCCTCGACGGCGAGGACGATCGCCGCGCCCTCGGCGGTCCGGACTTCGACCTCGCGCTCGGCGGCGAGCGGCGCGATCGGCAGGCGGAGCGCACCGGGGCCGAACGGCAACCGCCAGTGCCGGCCCGGGTAGTAGACGCGGGCGATCTCGCCGCTGCCTCCCGGGACGACGGCGATCTCCCCCGAGCGGACCTCGAACAGCCCGGCGATCACCGCGGCGGCGACGGCGAGAACCACCGCCGCGGCCAGGACCAGGCGCACGACGGTCTTCCCATTCACCCCGGAGGTCTTGCCCGCCTCGGGGGTCTGGCTCGCCTGGGGAGTCTGCGTCGCCCTCGGAGTCTCGCTCGGCTTGCGGGTCTTCTTCTTCGCCATGCCGCGCTCAGCCTACCCCGACTCCGAGACCAAAAAAAACGAGGGGCCCGGAGGCCCCCCGCAGTACTGCCGAAACCGTCGTTCTGCCTAGAAGCTGACCTTCACGCCGAGGCGGATCGTGCGCGGATCCTGGCGGTCGGTCGGCGCTCCGAACAGCGTATTGGCGTTCGGGCAGTTCGCGTCCTGACCGCCGCAGTCGCCCTCGTTGCCGATGCGCGAGCTGCGTCGAGTCCACTCCTGGTCGACCACCGTCGGCTCCTGCTCGTCGGTGACGTTGAACACGTCGGCGATCAGCTTCAGCTCGGTGCCGCCGCCGAACGTGATCGGGTACTCGAAGTGCAGGTCGACGTTCCAGGTGTCGGGCGTCGTGCCCGCCGTGCCGCGCGGCTCGACGAAGCGCTCGCGGCGGCCGTAGGACGGGTGTCCGCCGAGCTTGCTGATCGGCGTGCCCGACAGGAACTGGCCGTAGAAGCCGGTGACCAGCTTGAACGGCCAGAGGTACGAGCCGTAGACCTTGAACTGGTGTTCGCGGTCGTTGGGCAGGCGTCCGAACGCCCCCTCGAGCAGCTCCGGCAGGTCGAACAGCGACGTGATGTTGGGATCGAGCTGGCCGTTGTCCTGGCGGAACAGGCCGCCGTAGTTGCCCTCGTTCTCGGAGTTCACGTAGCTGGCGTAGAGCTGCCAGTTGTTGGTGAACCGCTTGTTCAGGGACAGCTCGATGCCCTTGTAGTCGCGCACCGCCTCCGGGAACGTCACCGGCGCGTCCAGCGGCGCACCGGTCACCGGCTCGACCGTGGTCGTTCCGCCCGGGTTGGTGATGAAGTAGTGCTGGCCGCCGTCGACCGAGATGTCCTCGATCACGTCCTCGATCGAGCGATCGGTGTACTTCACCCCGACCGCGACGTTGGGTAGGACCTCGTACTCGAAGCCGAGCAGGTACTCGAGAGTGTACATCGGCTCGAGGTCGGGATCGACCCGGGTGCCGCCGCCGAGGCGGTAGGAGTAGTACCAGGTGCCGGGGTTGGGCACCGACGGCAGCGAGCCGTCCTCCGGGTAGTAGAAGTAGAAGAGGTTGAACTTCTCGTTGCCGAACGCCCGGGCGTTGATGTCGAGCGGCACCGACTCGTAGAACTGGCCGTAGTGGCCGTAGAGCTTCGAGCGGCCGTTGCGGGCGACGTCCCAGGTGAAGCCGACGCGCGGCGCCACCATGTCGCCGAAGCCGAAGTCGAGCTCGCGCTGCGCGACCGCGTCCGAGAGGTCGCCCTTGGAGTTGTACGCATCGGCGCGCACGCCGAGGTTGAGCGAGAAGTAGTCGCCCAACCGGATGCGGTCCTGGAGGAAGAGCGCCTGCTCCTCGGTGTCGCCCTTCGAGTCCTGGTCGTACTCGATCAGGATCGCGGTGCCCGCGCCCGGGCCTCCGAACAGCAGCCAGCGCTGGCCGGCGAGACCGTTCTCCTCGACCAGCACGCCGTTGCTGTCGAAGAACGCTCCCGGCACCGGCCCGGGGTAGTGGGAGTGGTCGATGTACTCGACCGTGCGGTAGCTGGCGCCGAGCTTCAGCTCGTGGTCGACGTTGCCGGTCTCGGTGAACCAGGTGAAGGCGCCGCGGTACTCGTCGCGCGAGCTGTCGCCGTTCTCCTGGTGGAAGGTGCCGCCGAGGCAGCCGACGTTCCAGAACGAGGTCGCGAACCGCCCGGCCCCGTCCGCGTCGAACAGCCGGTCGTTGTTGCCCGGGCAGGGGTCCTCGAGGGCGAACGCGACCGAGTCGGCCGTCCGCAGCTCGTAGAAGCCGATGTCGGTCCGGAACGGCGTCTGGCGGAAGATCTGATCGCTGCGCCCGGCCGACAGCTCGAGGAAGAGGCTCGACGACAGGGTGCCGTTGTAGGTCGCGCCGAAGTTGTCGGCGCCCTGCTCGCGATCGTCGCCGACCAGGCCGGCCGAGTCGCGCCGGGCGAGGTTGTCCTCGATGTCGGTCGGGTCGCCGAACGCCGAGAACACGACCTGGTGGCTCGGGCTGACCTGCCAGGTGAGCTTGCCCGCGTAGAACAGGGTCTCGGTGCGCTCCTCGTTCTCGATCTCGGTGCGCGTGGTGTAGCGCTCGTCCTTCTGGCTCGGGTTGACGGCGACGAAGTACCAGAGCTTGTCCTGGATGAACTTGCCGCCGATCGCCGCGCCGAAATCGTACTCTTCGAAGCCCAGGTCCTGGCCGAACTGGACGATCGGCTCGGCCTCGGCCTGCAGGCTGTCGTCGCTCCAGTAGCCGAACAGGTCGCCCTGGACGTCGTTGCCGCCCGACTTGGTGATGACGTTGAGCACGCCGCCGAGGGCGCCGCCGTACTCGGCCTCGTAGCCGCCGGTCTTGACCTCCACCTCCTTGATGAACTCGAACGGGACCTCGGTCGCGATCGTGCCGAAGCCGGCGTCGGTGGTGTCGAGGCCGTCGACGACGTAGCGGTTCTCGGCCGCCGAGGCGCCACCGATCGACGGGTTGTCGCCCAGGCCGCCGCTGACCACGCCCGGGGCCGCGAAGGCCAGGCCCTGGAACGTGCGCGACACCGGCAGCTCCTGGAACAGCTCCTCGCCGAAGTTGGCACCGGTGGTGGTCGAGGTGGTGTCGATGATCGGCGCCGCGCCGCTGACCGTCACCTCCTCGCCGAAGCCGCTCGCCATGGTGAGCTGCAGACTGATCGTGCGGCCGAGCTGGACGTTGAGTCCGGTCTGCTCGAGCGGGGTGAAGCCCTCGAGGCTGGCCCGGAGCGTGTAGTCACCGGGCGGCAGAGCCAGGAACCGGAACGCACCGTCGGCGCCGGTGACCTGGATCCGCTCGCCCTGCAGGCTGGCGCTGTTGAGGGTCACGGTGACGCCGGGCAGCGGGGCGCCCTGGTCGTCGAGGACCACGCCGTCGACGCGGCCGGTCGTCTGTGCGAACGCGACCGGGGTCGCCAGCAGGACGACTGCGACGGCGACCAGGCCCTTCACAAGCTTGGGATTCATCGGCTATCGACCTCCTTCAGGTTGGTGGGCGGCGAACGGAGGCTCCGTCGGCGCCGGGATCTGTCGGGTTCGAGCGCTCGCCGCGGCGATCGCTGCGCCAGCGAGACGGACATGGACGGTGCCGTCTGCGGCTGAGCGCTCGTTCGACTTCGAGTGAGAGACCGGAGCATACACCATGCCATCGGAGGGCGGTCGAGCGTCCGCACGCAAGCCACTGAAAACAAAGGGAGAGCAGGGTCGGACCGGGGCCGCCGCGAAGTGGAATCCAACGCTCCGCACAGGCAATCCAATCGATTGGAGCGACCGGGTCCCGGCCGGCGCGCGGCCGGCCCGGAGCGGGTCCGGGGGCTCCGGACCTCGGCTCGGAGTGTCCGCCCGAGCGTCGGCTCCGTCAGCTCAGATAGGCGAGCATCTCTCGCGCGGTCGCGGCGTCGGGATCGTCGGGCGCCAGCTCGAGGAAGCGCTGGAGGTGCTCCTTGGCCTTGGCGTTGTCGCCGGTGTTGGCGTAGGCCAGGCCCAGGGTGTAGTGCGCCTTGGGCAGGTCGGGGTTGGCCTCGAGCGCCTGCTCGAGCGCCTGCTGGGCGCCGGCCATGTTGCCGGCGTTGAACATCTGGACGCCGCTCTCGTAGAGCGCGCTGGCGACGCCCACCGGGTCGGCCCTCGACATCTCCTCGAACACCCGCCGCGCCCCCTCGGCGTCGCCCTGCCTGCGGTAGGCCTCGTAGGCGACCTTGAGCACCGAGGCCTGCCCGGGATCGAGCTCGTAGGCCTTCTCGGCGGCCGCGATCGCCGGCTCCCAGTGCTCCTGGGCGAAGTGGATGCGCGCCAGCGCGGCGTGCGCCGCCGCCAGCTCGGGATCGACGCCCAGCGCCTCCTCGAAGCGCGCGCGCGCGGCGTCGAGGTCGCCCAGGCGCGCGGCCTCGGCGCCCTCGTTGAAGATGCGGATCGCGGTCTCGGTGCCGCCCTCGGCGAGCTTCATACGCTCGAGCACCGCGTCGGCCTTGGCCTTGTCGCCGCGCTGGCGGTAGACGTCGTGCTGCACGCGCAGCGCGCGCGTGTTGTCCGGGTCGAGCGCGAGCGCCCGCTCCGCCATCGCGAGCGCCTGCTCGGCGTCGCCCTCGTCGGCGGCGAGGCCGGCGAGCACCGCCGGCGCCTCGGGCAACCTCGAGTTCAGCTCCATCGCGCGCCGGAACTTCTGCTTCGCGGTCTCGCGGTCCCCCGCCTGGAGCGCGCTGACCCCCTCGTTGAAGGCGTTGACCGCCGGGTCGGCGACCGGGCCGGTCTCGGTCGCGCCGCCGGCCGCGCCCGAGCCCTTGCTCGGCAGCACGAACTCCTTCTCGATGTTGCCGCCGGCCGCCGGGTCGATGCTCTCGTCGACCGTCTCATGGCCCTCCTTCTCGAGGCGGACGGAGTAGATCCGCGTGGCGTCGACGAAGATCACCGCGAACTGGCCCTTCTTGTCGGTCTTGACCTCCTTGTGGTAGCCGACCTCGGTGCTGGTGATGGTGACGGCGACGCCGGGCACCGGCTGGCCCTGCTCGTCGACCACCGTGACCTTGACCCGGCCCTGGGCCTGGGCGGAGAGCAGGGTCGGAGCCAGCAGGGCGGCGAGCGCCAGCGGCCCGACCGCGCGCAACGTGCGGAGCATGGAGGGCACCCCTTTCTCGTCCTCGCAGACGCGCAATCGAATCCGATCTCCTCGAGCCGGGAGCGCGGCCGCGCCGGCCCGCGCCGGCGCCGCGGCCCGGATCATCGCCGGCCGTCTATGGTATCGCGGGTATCGCGCGCGGCGCCGGCGGTCATGCCCGCGCGCCGGTCGCGCCGTCGCCGT
>CAZNIX010000173.1:0-9393 GCA_964573125.1 uncultured Thermoanaerobaculia bacterium | reverse complement strand
CCTGTCGGCTTCAGCTGGAAGTGGTTCAACGAGGTGCTGACCTCGCCGCAGTGGCTCGAGTCCTTCTTCAAGAGCGTTCGTGTCGGCCTGATGACGGCCGTGGTTTCGATGCTGGCGGGCTTGGCCCTGGCGCGCGTCGGCAACCGGCTTGGCTCCAATTTCTGGCGCATCGCCATTGAGGTCGCCGCCATCTCGCCGCTGATCGGGCCGGTCACCTTCGTGGATCCGGAGCGGCCCGAGACGCTCGCCAACCTCGGCATCCTGCTCGCCGAGAGCGGGCGGGCCGACGAGGCGCTCGCCCGGCTCGAGCGCGCGGTCGAGCTGGCGCCGGAGTCGCTCGAGAACCGGCTCAACCTTGCCCGCGCGCTCTCGCTCGCCGGCCGCTCGGAGCAGGCGATCGGCCAGTACGACGCCGCCCTCGCCCAACACCCCGGCGAGCCGTCGCTGCGCGCCTTCCGCGCCCAGGCGCTGCTCGACGCCGGCCGGCCCCGGGAGGCGGCGGCCGCGTTCGCCGAGCTGGTCGCGGAGCGCCCGGACGACGCGCTGCTGCGCGTCCGCGAGGCCCAGGCGCTGATCCTCGCCGGCGACGCGCGCGCCGCCCACGAGCGCCTCGAGGGAGGCTTCCGGCGCCTGCCCCGCAGCGGCGAGCTGGGCCACGCGCTCGCGCGCCTGCTGCTGTCGACCCCGGAGCCGTCGCTGCGCCAGCCGGCGCGCGCCCTCGCGCTCGCCGAGGAGGTCTTCGCCGCGCGCCCGACGGTCGAGCACGGCGAGACGCTCGCCGTCGCGCTCGCCGCCACCGGCCACGACGAGCGGGCGCGCGCGCTGACCGACCGCCTGCTCGCCGAGGCCGAGACCCAGCAGCTCGACCCCCGGCTCATCCACCGCCTCGAGGCGTTGCGCGCGCGACTGGGCCCGGGCGAACCACGTCTTTAGCTTGATTTTAGGCTTAGCTCTAGGTCTAGGAGTGGCCAGGCAGGCTCTGGCCCACGTTCAACCTATTAGCACTGGTTTCCGCAGCATGCCTCGGCACAGCAGTGGTTTGCCGCTCTGCATTCCAGTAGGCAGGTACTCGGACCCGGAGGGCAAAGCTCGCAGCATGCCTCGTATTCGTCGTTACACGCCTGTATGCAGGAGGGGCACTGACATTCTGGCGGCCAGATCGCGCAGTTGATTCCCACCTCGCAGTCGTTTCCTAGCAGCTCCCACGCCTCGGGCATGAAGCGCTTCAACGAACTCTTGGTTGGCGCGGCAATACTCATCTGCACCGGAGCTGCAGCGAGCAGCTCAATGATCCACGCACTAGGCACCGGTGCCGAGGTGGCGCCGTCAGCTCTGGTGGCGGAGCTAAGGGCTGGCAGGGATTCCACCGTCGTGCCTGCTGGCAACTCCAGTTTGGCGGGCGAGGCACCTGCTTCGATCGCCGACGTCTGAGTCGCGGCCGACGCTAGCGCCGGAGCGAGCAGCATTCCGAGCAAGAGCGCAATGGCGGTGGTGACTCGGGGACGCATTAGTCTCTCCTTCCCTGTCGTGAGCGTGTTACTACTATGAATACCTACTTAGACCAGATGAGTATATCACAACCTCATGAAGGTCATCGCGTCGATTCGGGCTCGCGAAGGACATTTCGCCGGGAACCAGAGCTATCTTCAGTCCGACAACCTGCTGACGACCTGGTCTCGCTACCCCGGGCCTCGTTCGAGCCTGGAAGCTGCCTTATCGAGCTGCGGATCCCTCCCGAAGCGCCTTCGCGCCTCGGTCAGTCGATCGCGGGCCTGGTCCCTTCGTCCCGCCGCGATCAGCGCCTCCAGCTCGTAGAGGCGCGGCTCCAGGGAGTCGGGCCGGCGGTCGGCGACCGCCCGGAACTCCGCCGCCGCCCACGCCGGCTCGCCGGTCTCGAGCAGCACCGTGCCGAGCGCGATCCGTGCCGAGAGCAGCTCGGCGTCGAGCTCGAGGGCGCGCTCGAAGAGCCGCCGCGCCGGCCCCCAGGCGCGGGCCTGGGCCGCCAAGTTGCCGAGGTTGTGCGCGGCGCGCGCCCTCAGCTCGGGCTCGGCGGCGGAGTCGAGCACGGCGCGGAACCCCGCCTCGGCGCGCCCGGTCTCGCCCTCCCGCGCGAGGTGGATGGCGTGGGCGAGCCGGACGCGGGCGTCGTCGGGACGCTCGGCGAGCAGCTCTTCGTAGGCCCGGCGCGCCTCGGCGCGCCGGCCGAGGGCGGCGAGCGCCGAGGCGCGGCCGAGGCGGGCCTCGGCGTCTTCCGGCGCACCCTCCAGCACGCGCTCGAACTCCGCCAGGGCGGCGCCGGGATCGCCGGCCTCGAGCCGCACCGCCGCGAGCGCCAGGCGGACCTCGACCAACTCGGGGCGCAGCTCGAGCGCCCGGAGGTAGTCGGCGACCGCGCCGCCCGCGTCCCCCATCCGTTGCAGGAGGCGCCCGCGCCGGATGCGCGCGTCGACCGCCGACGGGTCGCGGGCGACGACCTCGTCGAGCAGCGTGCGCGCTTCGGGAAGGTCGCCGCGCGCCGCGAGCACGCCGGCGAGGCCCTGGCGGATCTCGAGGCTCGCGGGATCTTCGGCGAGCGCCTGCCGATAGATCCGTTCCGCCTCCTCGAGCCGGCCGGCGACCGCGGCGCGGCCGGCCGCGAGCAGCGACGAGCCGGCGCCGCGCCGCAGCGCGAAGACCTCGGCCAGCAGCGGATCGGGGCGGAGCACCTCGCCCTCGCCGCGCCGGCCGAGGGCCGCGTCGGCCTCCCCGACGCGTCCGGCGGCGCGCAGCGCCTGCGCCAGCGGGAGGTAGGTCCGGGTCGCCTCGGGCTGCAGCTCGAGCGCCCGGCGTAGGTGAGCGACCGCCGTCCCGGCGTCGCCGGCGGCGAGCGCGCGCTGGCCGAGCGCCAGGCGCGCCGCGGCCTCGAACTCCGGCGCCTCGAGCACCGGCGCGAGCAGCGACGCCGCCTCGCCGTCGGCGCCGCGCAGCAGCAGCACCTCCCCCAGGCGGAGCCGGATGCCGGGGTCCTCCGGGGCGAGCCGGAGCGCCGCTCCGAGCAGCGCCTCGGCGGCCGCCAGCTCGCCGCGCTGCTGCGCCAGCGCTCCCGCCAGGTAGGACCAGCGGACGTCTTCCGCAGCCAGCTCCCGCGCCCGCCGGTAGCAGGAGGCGGCGGCCGCGGCGAGATCGTAGGCGTGGTAGAGGCGCGCGAGGTCGCCCCAGGCGGCCGCCCGCTCGGCGGCCGGAGCGCCGCGTTCGAGCGCGCGGCTCAGGCGTGCGCGCGCGGCCTCGATCTGCGCGCGGACGGCCGGGTCGGCGGTCGACAGCTCGGGGGCCGGAACCTCGGGAGGTGGGACGCCGCGGCCACCCGCGGAGTTGGACCGCTGACAGGCGGCCGCCACGAGCAGCATGGCCAGGCAACTGGCGAGCCGAGGCGGCCGGCGGGCTGGCAAGACGGCGGAAAAAAGAAAGGGGGGCCGAAGCCCCCCGGAATCATCGTGGAAGCGTCGATGCTAGAAGCGGATGCCGACTCCGAACTGGTACTCGCGCGGAGCGACGAAGTGGGTGTTCTGCTGCCCATCGCCGAACGCGGCACCCCTGGTGAACGTGGTCGGCAACCCGTTGGCGTCGACCGGATCGCCCGCGGCCCGGTTCACCGTGATGCTCGTGTTGTGCGTGATGAGCGTGTCGTCGTTGAGGACGTTGAACAGGTCCGCCTTGACGAACACCTCGAGGCCCCACTTGGTGAACACCGGCAGCGCGTAGAGCACGCCGAAGTCGATCGTGGTCGCGTCGTTGAACTCGCCCACGCCCCGCTCGCCGAAGAAGATCCCCTGCGTCGAGGCCGGCAGGCTCTCGTAGGAGGCGAGCACCGCCCGCTGCTGGGCGGTGAAGCCGCGCGGAATCGAGCCGATCAGGCTGAACGTCGTGCCCGAGTCGTAGTTCGCCAGCACGGTGGTCGCCAGCGAGCCGGCGCGGCCGAGGTCGAAGTTGTAGGTCGACCACAGCCGGACCTTGTGCTCCTGGAAGTCGTTCAGGCGCCCGCTCGGGAAGTGCCGGTTGGCCACGAAGTAGCCGGGGTAGTCGCCGAACGTCGTCGAGATGCCCGGGGTGTTCGTCCCCTCGCCCTCGAAGTTGCCGTCGTTGGTGAGCTGGTAGGTCCAGTGACCGTTGACGTCCCAGCGGTCGGTGAGCACGTAGCGGCCGATGACCTGGATCGCCTCGTACTCGCGGATCGGGAAGTCCGAGTTGTCGAAGATCGTGTTGTTGGCGTCGCCGACCTCGATGACGCCGATTCCCGGGCCGCCGTCGACGGACACGAAGGTGATGCCGGTGTCGCCGGGGCCGACGCACCCGAACCCGGCCCCCGCGGCGCACACGAAGTCTTCGACGAAGTCCTCGTACTCCCGGTTGGTGTAGACCGCCTTGACGTAGCCGCCGCGCGCCAGCTCGGTGCCGCCGGCGAGCGTGTACTCGGTCACCACCGGCGACTGGATGTCCGCGGCCATCCGGATGTTGGCCGTGCCGTCGTTGGCGGCGAACGGCACGTAGTTGCCGATGTCGAACGCGGCCGCGCAGTCGAAGCCGGTGCACTCCGGGCCGGCGTAGTCGAGGAACACGCCGCGCGGCACGCCGACGGTCGTGTTCTCGGCGAACTGGGCCTCGGAGTACTTCCCCGAGTACTGCGCGTAGGTGGCGTCGAAGCGGTACTTGCCGTCGCCGCGCACGTCGTAGGAGGCGCCGAGACGGGGCACCCAGCGGGTGGTGTCGACCGTGACGATGCCGCCGGTCGCGTCACCCTGGATGTCCTCGTAGCGGAAGCCGAGGTTGAACGACCAGTGGTCGTTGAGGCGCCAGCGGTCGTTGACGAAGATCGACTGCGTCTCGAGGTCGATGGTCGCGCCGCGGGTGGGGATCCACAGCTCGATGTAGGTGATCCCGGGGATGAAGACCGGGATCAGCTCACCGTTGGCGTCGACGATGTAGTCGCCGCCGGCGTCGACCAGCGCCAGGGTGTCCCACACGAAGTTGGTCGGGCTCTGCGAGTTGCCGCCGACGCGGGTCGAGGTGAAGTCCTCGATGCCGAGCTTGAGGTCGTGCGAGCCGAAGCTCGCGCTGTCGGCGAACCAGGAGCCCGCGCCGTAGAGCTGCTCGTTGTCGCGGTCCTCGGGGTCGGTGCCGTCGAAGTAGGGGGCGTGGTGGTGCACGTCCGGGGTGTTGACGATCGAGCCGCTCGGCGTGACGCCGAGGATGGCGAAGAAGGGCGAGGACTCGACCAGCCCCTCGTCGCCGTGCGTGTTGCGGAACCCGAAGTGCTTCTCCGACCACTGCGCCTCGGCGAACAGCGAGTTGGTGAGCGCGCCGTTGTAGCGCGCCACCCGCAGCCAGTTCGGGTCGCGCCGCGAGCGCAGGGTGCTGAGCGTGGCGCTGAACTGGAAGGACGAGGTGATGCCGGTCTGGTCGCGGTCGGTGTACTGGCCCTGCAACTGATGGCGGTTGCCGAGGTTGAACGTCCCCTTCAGCTCGTAGCGCTCCTCCTCGTTGGTGGCGGCGAACGGGATCCCGGTCTCGGCGAGCGTCAACTGGGTGGAGGTCTCCGCGTCGCGGCCGGCGCCGAAGAACCAGATCTTGTCCTTCATCACGTAGCCGCCGAGCGTCGCGGAGTAGATCTCGTTGATGCTGTCGTTCAGCTCGGTGCCCCGCTCCTCCTCGAGCGGCGTCTTCTCGCGCCAATCGTCGTTGTCGAGGTCGGCGCGGAAGGAGCCCGAGAACTCGTTGCCGCCCGACTTGGTGACGATGTTGACGACGCCGCCCGAGAAGCGGCCGTACTCGGCCGAGATCCCCGAGGTCAGCACCTGGGTGTCGGCGATCGCGTCCTCGATGTAGACGAAGTTCACGTCGCCGAAGATGTTGTCGTTGGCGTCGACGCCGTCGATCAGGAAAATGTTGTCATAGGCGAACGCGCCCGAGATCGTCACCTGACCGGCGTTCGGCGTGTTGTCGGTGAGGCCGGGGGCGAGCGTCGCGATCGCGTCCGGCGTGCGCGCGATCGGCAGCTTGTTGACCTGGTCGGCGGTGTAGGTGGTCGAGACCTCCGAGCTGGCGAGCAGCGAGGCGCGCTCGCCGGTGACCTGGATGGTCTCCTCGACCACCTCGGGCGTCATCGTCACGTCGACCGGCGTGGTCTGGCCGAGGCTGACCGTCGCCGTCGACTGGTGGACGCTCAGGCCCTCCAGCTCGTAGGTCAGCGTGTACGGGCCAGCAACCAGGTTGCGCAGGATGTACTCGCCGGTGGCGGTCGTGACCGCGGTGCGCTCGCCCGGCTGCGCCGGCGAGGTGGCGGTCACCTCGACGCCGGCGGCCGGCGTGCCGTCGGCAAGCGTGACCGAGCCGCGGATGGTGCCGTACTGCGTGCCCTGCGCGAACGCCGGGGCGGCCACCGCCACGGCGAGCACCAGCACGAGCACGGCCTTGGTAAAGAGTCGTATCACCCCCAAGCCTCCTTTCAGTTCGGCTGCATTCGATAGCCCTACCGCAGGGGGCGGCGGGCGTTCCACTGAGCTGTTGCCAGCTTGTTGCAGGAAGTGTACCGGAGTCGCCGGCCCGGCGCAAGCCTCCGGCGAGCTGCTCCCAAACTCAATGAATCCAGGCCATTAGATTATGACCTTCAGCACGCGAATGCGCCGCAAGGCCGGCCTTGCGGACGGCTGGTGTTTCAACCGTATGGATGTCGATCCACGGAATTGGATCACCGCCGGCCGCGGCGAGCCGGCGGGCTAGCCGCCGCCCAGGCTAGCCGCCGCCGACGTACTCGAGCATCTGGCGCGCGGTCTCCGCGTCCGGATGGTTCGGCGCCAGCTCGACGAAGCGCTCGAGGTGCTGCCGCGCCTCGGCGTTCTGTCCCTGCCCGAGCAGCGCCAGTCCGAGGGTGTAGTGGGCGCCGGCGAGGTCGGGATCCTGGGCGAGCGCCTGCCGCAGCGCCGCGACCGCGCCCTCGACGTTGGCGGCGTTGAACATCGCCACGCCCTGGCGGTAGAGCACCTGCGGGTCGGTGGAGGCCGCGCTCATCTGCGCCAGCAGCTCCTCGGCGCGCGCCTTGTCGCCGAGCGCCTTGTGCGCCTCGTACTGGACGGTCAGCGCCTCGACGTCGCCGGGGCGGGCGGCGAGCACGCGGTCGGCGGCGTCGATCGCCGCCTGGTGCCGCCCCGCGCCGAGCCGCAGCGAAGCGAGCGCGCTCCAGGCCTGGGTGAAGCCGGGGTCGGCCGCGACCGCCTTCTCCATCCAGCCGATCGCGTCCTCCTCGTCGCCCTTGCGCTGGGTCTCGGCGCCGAGGTTGTAGAGCCGCAGCGCCATCTCGCCGCCGGGGGCGGTCGCGAGCAGGCCCGGCAGCAGGGCCGCCGCCGCCTCGCCGCGGCCGAGCGCGACCAGCGCGTCGTAGCGCAGCAGGGCGGCTTCGGGGCTCGCCGGCTCGAGCGCGGTCCAGCGCTCGGCCAGCTCGAGCGCGCGCGCCGGCTGCCCGCCGTCGAGGTGGAGGCCGGCGAGCAGCCGCAGCGCGGCGGCGAAGTCGTCGTCGAGGGCGAGCGCCTGCTCGAACTTGGCGACCGCCCCGGCGCGGTCGCCGGCGTTGTAGAGGGCGGCGCCGGCGTTGAACAGCTCGATCGCCTCGGCGCTCCCCTCGAGCGGCTTCTCCTCCGCCGCCTCCGGCGGCGGCGCCAGCCTGGGTAGCACCCACTCGGGGTGGTCGGTGCCGCCGATGCGGAGCTCGACCTCGCCCGTCACTTCGACGTAGCCCTCCTTCGACAGCGACATGGTGTACGGCGGGTGGGTGGCGTCGACGACCAGCATCCGGAAGCGGCC
Source organism: uncultured Thermoanaerobaculia bacterium (assembly GCA_964573125.1). Classification (GTDB taxonomy): domain Bacteria; phylum Acidobacteriota; class Thermoanaerobaculia; order Multivoradales; family JBCCEF01; genus CAVSQV01. Next base: position 1,560 of record CAZNIX010000173.1, on the reverse strand, counting down.
CTTGCGGTCGGTGGTCGCGGTCATCTCGAAGCCGCCGACGCTCGAGCGCAGCGTCGCGGTGACGCCCGCGACCGGTTCGCCGTCCTCGTCGACCACGGTGGCGAGCAGCCTGGCCTCGGCGACCGCGTAGAGCGGCGCGGCCGACGCCGCGACGAGCAAGGCGGCGAACAGCCCGGCCAGACCGATCGACGGTCGTCTCATCGTCCTTCTCATCGTCGCCCTCCTTCCGGCGCCGCGCCGGGGCGCGGCCGCCCGGTCCCGGGAGGCGCCCGGCGGCGCCGCCTCGGATGATCTCACGAACGGACGCCGGCGACCCGAGGGGAAGATCAGCGCACCAGGTAGCCCGCCGGCGAGCGCACCTCGACGCCGGGACGGGACACCTGCACCTCGACCGCGCGCCAGGCGCCCGGCGCCGGCTCGGGCTCGGGGTAGTAGCCGAGCACGTACTGGCCGCGCAGCTCGGCGAGGACGTCGGCGAACGCGGGACCGATGCGGTCGGCGCCGGCGACGTCGACGATGCGGCCGCCGCTCTCGCGCACCGACCGGGCGAGCAGGTCGAACTCGCGCTCGTGGCCGGCGGTGTCACGCCACATCGAGAGCTGCCGGCCGCCGCCGTCGCCGCTGCCGATGCGGATCCAGTAGAGCACCGCCTGGCTCTGGCGCGCGACCTGCTGGACCTGGGCCATCGACAGCACGCTGTCGACGTCGATGCCGTCGGAGAGCAGGACGACGACCCGCCGGCCCTGGCGCAGGCGCAGCCGCTGGAGCGCCAGGAACAGGGCGTCGTTGAGCGCCGTGCCGTCCCCCGCTTCGAGGTCGGTCAGGCCGAGCTCGAACAGCGCGCCGACGTTGCTGAACGCGGTCTCGGCCAGGCGCCGGTCGGAGAACAGCACCAGCTTGGCCTCGTCGAGCGGCCGCATCCGGCCGGTGAACGAGCGCGCTCCGGCCACCGCGGTCGCGAGCTGACCCCCGGTCATGCTGCTCGAGGCGTCGAGCAGCAGCACCGCGGTGAACGGCACGTCGCCGCGCTCGAACGTGACCAGCCGCTGGGGCCGCTTGTCGTCGAGGATCCGGAAGTCCTCGCGCCCGAGGTCGAGCACCCTGGCGCCGGCCTCGGTGACGGTGACGTAGAGCTGGCGCAGGCGGACGTCGAGCGTCGAGTCGATGCGGATCGCGCGCGTGGTCACGCGGTCGCTGACCGGCTCGCCGACCACCGGATGGGCGACCACCTCCACGTGGTGCTCGGTGTTGGTCTCCCCGACATCGGCCTCGATGCGCCAGGGCGGCCGCCGGCGCGCGTCGATCAGCCGGAAGTCGACGTAGAACTCGACGCGGTCGATCTCGGCGTCCGGCGGGTAGATCTCGGCCTCGATCGTGACGCTGCCGAACGCCACGTCGCCGACGTCGGGCCGGACGATCGCCACCTCGGGACCGCGGGCGCGGCCGGCGGCGACCGCGGCCCAGAAGAGCAACGCCGGCGCGAGCAGCGCCGGCGCGAGCAGCGCGGCCGCTCGCCTCATCGCCGGCCCCTCGCGCGCAGCGCCGGCCCGAGCGCCGGCC
>CAZNIX010000172.1:0-9412 GCA_964573125.1 uncultured Thermoanaerobaculia bacterium | reverse complement strand
CCCCTGGGCGGCGCGCCCCCCCCCGGCCCTGCCCACCGCCCGGGGTCTCGGTGAGGCTGGACACGGAGTGGGACGGGAGGGGGGGGGTGGAGCGGTGCGCGGTGAGGGTGAGGGCGGCGAGGAGGAGAAAGGTGTTGACCAGGTGCGCGGCCATGACCAGGGCGCGGGCGAGCGAGGCGTCGTCGGCGACCAGCTCGAAGCGGACCAGGCCGGCGCCGATCAGGGCCTCGGCGACGAGGAAGACCAGCGACCAGGCGGCGGCCGGGCGCACCGGGTGGCGGCGCGGGAAGAGGCGGAACGCCCACACCGCGAGCGCGAGCACGAGCAGGCCGTCGAGGGCGCTGGTCAGCCGGTGGCTGAACTCGATCAGGGTCTCGGCCCGCTCCGGGCGCGGGATCACCTCGCCGTTGCACAGCGGCCAGTGGCTGCCGCAGCCGGCGCCCGACCCGCTCGCGCGCACGTAGGCGCCCCAGGCGACGACCAGGAGGTTGTAGGCGAGGACGCCCCAGGCGTAGCGGCGGAAGCGCACGGCGGCTGGCGTCACGGCCGTCGGGGCATCGCCGCCGACTCGCCGCCGGCGGCCGGGAGGTAGGCGGTGCGGGTGTAGTCGATGACCATGCGGTCGGCGTTGACGCGCCAGCCGAGCGTGCGCATGGCGTGCTTCATGCGCCGGATCCAGCCGCGCGGCAGGCCCTCGGCGTCGCGCTGGTAGTAGAGCGGCACGACCTCGGTCTCGAGCGTCCTGTAGAGCGCGCCGGCGTCGCGCTCGTCCTGGACCTCCGGCTCGGCGTGGATCTCGCCGCGACCGATGCCGAAGCCACTCGCGCCGTCGAAGGCCTCGGCCCACCAGCCGTCGAGGATCGAGACCTGGAGCACGCCGTTGAGCACCCCCTTCTGGCCGCTGGTGCCGCACGCCTCGAACGGCCGCCGCGGGGTGTTGAGCCAGGCGTCGACGCCGTGGACGAGCTGGGTGGCGACGTGCATCGAGTAGTTCTCGACGAACACCACGCGGCCGGCGAAGCGCGGATCGCGCTCGACGCGGGCGATTCTCTGCGCCAGCGTCTTGCCGGCGTCGTCGCGCGGGTGCGCCTTGCCGGCGAACACCACCTGCAGCGGCCGCCCGGGCGCGGTGACCAGGCGCAGCAGGCGCTCGGGATCGGCGAGCAGCAGGTCGGCGCGCTTGTAGGTGGCGAAGCGGCGGGCGAAGCCGAGGGTCAGCGCCTCGGGGTCGAGCGGCGGCGCCGCCGGCGCCGGCAGCCCCAGCCGTCGCCGCCGATGGGACAGGCGCGAGCGCACGAACGACAGCATCCGCGCCTTGAGCACCTGGTGCACCTCCCACAGCTCGGCGTCGGGGATGCGCTCGACCTCGGCCCATAGCCGCGGGTCGGTGATCGCGTCGAGCCAGTCGCGGCCCCAGCCGGCGCCGACGTGGCGCTGGATCAGCCGCTCCATGTCGCTCGCGATCCAGGTCCGGGCGTGGACGCCGTTGGTGACGTGGCCGATCGGCACCTCGTGCTCGCCGCGCTCGGGGTAGAGGTGGCGCCACATCCGGCGGGCGGTGCGGCCGTGGAGCGCGGAGACGCCGTTGACGTAGTGGCAGACGTTGAGCGCGAGCACGGTCGGGCAGAAGCGCTCGTCGGGCTCCGCCTCGCCGTTGCGCGGCTCGCGGCCGAGCGCGAGCAGGCGCTCGACCGGCACTCCGAGCCCGGCGGCGAGCGGCGCCAGGTGCTCGGCGGCGAGCGCGGCCTCGAAGCGGTCGTGCCCGGCCGCGACCGGGGTGTGGGTGGTGAACGCGCTCACGGCCCCGACCTCGCGCAGCGCCGGCTCGAACGCGAGCCCCTGGCCGGCCATCAGGTGGCGGGCGCGCTCGAGCAGCGCGAACGCGGAGTGCCCCTCGTTGAGGTGGAGCACCGAGGGCTCGATCCCGGCCGCCGCGAGCGCCCGGTAGCCGCCGATCCCGAGCAGCAGCTCCTGGCGGATGCGCGTGGTGTCGTCGCCGCCGTAGAGGCGGTCGGTGAGCGCGACGTCTTCCGCGTGGTTGGCGGGGTCGCGGGCGTCGAGCAGGTAGAGGGTCGAGCGGCCGACCGCGACCCGCCACACCCTGAGCCGCACGGTGCGCCCGGGTAGCTCGACCTCGACCGTGAGCTGGCCGCCGGCGCCCGCCACCGCCGCGATCGGCAGCTCCTGGTCGCGCAGCGGCTCCAGCTCGTCGTGCTGCCACCCCTCGGCGTCGATGAGCTGGTGGGTGTAGCCCTGGTTGTAGAGGATGCCCACCGCGGCCACGGGTAGCCCGAGGTCGCTCATGCTCTTGATGTGGTCGCCGGCGAGCACGCCGAGGCCGCCGGAGTAGATCGGGATCGACTGGTGGAGGCCGAACTCGGCCGAGAAATAGGCCACCGGCCGTGCCGAGAGCACGCCGGCGTTCTGGGCGCCCCAGGTCCGCTCCGAGGCCAGGTACTCGCGCAGCCGGCGGTGGAGCTGGTGGATGCGGGTCTGCATCTCGAGGTCGTCGACCCGCTGCGCGACCTCGGCGCGGTCGAGGCGCGACAGCAGCGCCACCGGGTTGTGGTAGGCGAGGCGCCAGGCCTTGGGGTCGAGGCTGCGGAACACCGCCCGCACCTCCGAGTGCCACGACCACCAGAGGTTGCCGGCCAGCTCGTGGAGCATGTCGACGACGCCGTCGTGCACGGCGCCGATCTCGTGGACCGCGCTCTCGGTCAGCCGATCGATGGCATCCATCCCACGGGACTCCAGACGTGAAACGCCCCCGCGCGCAGGCGCCGCCGCACCGCCGCGGGCGCGGCGCGCCGCCGTCAGGGGGCGTGACGGTGGCCGGGGCGAGAGTCTATCCCGACCCGCCGGGAGGGTGGCCGCGGGGCGTTCCGGGCCGGTCCCGCGGCCCGGCGGTGCCGCCACGGGCGCCCCGCCACGCACACCAGTAGATGATAGGAGCGCACGTGCTCAGGAGTTCCGCTCCGGCCCCGACGCCGTGGGGGCGCCGGAGGCTCGGAGCGATGAAGGGGGATCTCATGTCCAGGATGACGAAGAAGGGGCTCACTGCTGCGCTGTTGATGATCGGTCTGCTCGCCGCGCCGGTGGCGGCGGCCGGCTCCGGGGAGCGGGCGGAAGAACGCGGGGCGCCGCAGGCGACGGGGTGGTTCGAGGAACTGGCGGAGTGGGTGGGGGGGTGGTTGTTGGGGACCAAGTCCGAGCGGTCGCCGCTTCCCGAGGCCGAGATCGAGGAGCGCGACCAGGGCGGCGTGGCTGTTGTTTGGGGAGCCGACGACAACGGCCCGAGCACCGACCCGAACGGCTGAGAGCTACGGACAGGGGCGCGGCGCGAGCGTGCGCCGGACCGCTGCTGTGAGCGCGAGAATCGGTCCGGAATCCGCTTGGCGCCGCGCCGCAACCTCTACCAGCATCGTGGCTGCGGCGATGCCCTCGGTCTCGACGCCGATGCTCCGGCAGAGCGACAGCGTCTCCTGTGCGACGCTCTCCACCTCCTGCCACTTCCTGGCGGAGGCGTAGACCTCGGCCAAGTCCAGGCTTACGAGGGCGACTTCGTATGGGCAGGCGAGTTCGGCGAAACGCTGGCGCGCCTCCTCCAGCATGCTCTCGCCGAGCGACACCAAACCCGATTTGCAGATCGCGTTGGCCTCGAGCCACCCACGGCGCGCGCGGAGTCGATCGTCGGCGAATACCGCATAGGCGGGCCGAGAACGACGGAGGATTCCGAGTGCGACGTCGACTTCATCGAGGAGGATCAAGTAGTGAGCCAGGTTATGGATGGCCCTGAGAGCGAGTTGCGGCTCGGCGCGCGCGTCGATCATGCCGAGTCCCTGCTCGAGCACCTCGAGCGCCTCGCCGAGGCGGCCCGTGCATCGAACCACCTCCGCCCGCTGGACCTTGAGTCGCCCCTCAATCCCGGGCGAGCCGTATCTGCGGACCACGCGCTCCGCTCTAAGTAGCAGTCTCTCGGCTCTACCGAACTCCCGCCGGTAATCCCGATACGACGCCTCCAGCGAGTACACCTCCGCCCGCACCAGCGGATCCGCCGCGTAGCGCACGCGCTCCCGCGCATAGTGGAACGCCGTCCCGGCGCTGCGCAGGTCGCCGCAGATGCGGTGGGCGTTGCCCAGCTCGGCCCAGGCGAGGGCGCGGAGGTCGTCGCCGTCGCGGCCGCCGGCGGCGACGTAGGCCTCGATCGCGGTGACCGCGACGTGGGCGCAGCGGACCGAGTCGCGCGGCTCCTCGCCGCGGCGCTCGCGCGCCACCGCGATCATCAGCTCGACGAACTCGGGGCAGAGGCAGTCGGCGTGGCCGGCGACGAAGGCCCGGCGCTCGGCCGGCGGCAGGGTCACCACCTCCGCGGCCACCGCGTGGGCGCGCCGGAAGCGTTCCTCGCGCGCGGCGACGCGGTCGGCCAGCGAGGCCGGCAGACGATCGTCGCGCGCCTCGTCGCTGGCGCCGATGGGCGACATTCCCGCCTCCTTCAGTGACAACCGAGGCGATTCTACCGGCAATCAACACACCGGTAAAGCCCTGCTGAGCCGGCGAGACGAAACGTCCCCGAGAAGAGCATCCGCCGCGTCCGCCTCGCTCTCGATCCCGTGAGCGCGCCCGATCGTGCGCGCCGACACCGCCGCCTCCTCCGCCTGCTCCCAGCGGCCGGTATGAAGGTAGAGCATGGCCAGCTCGAGCGAGATCAGTGTGATCTCGTACGGGCACGCCAGCTCGACGAATCGGTGCCTCGCCGCGGCCAGCAGCAGCTCGCCGCGATCCGTCTGCCCGCCTCGGCATCGTGCCTGGGCCTCCACCCAGGTCCTCCGGCCCTGCAGCCTGGGATCCCCGAACTGCTCGTAGGCCGGCCGGGAGCGCTCGATCAGGTCGAGGCCCCCGTTCCAGTCGCCGGCCTCGATCAGGCAAGCGGCGAGGTTATGGACGCAGCCGAGCACGAAGTGCGGAGAGCGCCGGGAGTCCACGAACCGGAGCGAAAAGTCCAGGAGCGAGATCGCTCTCTTGAAATCGGCGGATCTGCTGGCTGCGTCGGCCATGCCGATCCAGATTCGCGCCAGAGCCTCGGGTGTCGCATTGTGACGCAGCATCCGCTCGGCACGTCGGAGGAGACGATCCGCCCGAGCGAACTCGCTCCGGTAGCTCAGGAACGAGGCCTCCAGCTTCAGGAGGTCGACTTCAGCCGCGGGATCCGTACTGCCCCTCATCGCGGTGCGAGCATGGTGGAACGCAGCGGCAGCCGTGCGCAGCTCGCCGCCGATCCGCAGTGCGTTTCCCGCCTCGGCCCAGGCGAGCGCCCGGGCGGTCGCCCACCCGTCGTCTCGCGCGCCGTCGCGGCTCGTTTCGAGAGCGGCGAGCGCGAGCCGCGCGAGACGAAGCTCCTCGCGCGGCGCGTCGAACCGCCGTTCGCGGGCCAGGCCGATCAACAGCTCGGCGAATTCCACCGTTTGACAGGCGCGATCCGTCCGCAGGCGATCGAGGCGCTCGTCTACGGGCAGCGCCAGGACCTCGGCGGCCGCGGCGTGGGCGGCCAGGATCCGCTCGTCGCGCTCGTCGAGATGCCGGTGGGGGCGCCAGCCGGAGCCGGACTCGCGGGCGCCCTCACTCGTCATCGCGCTCCCGCCGCGGCTGCTCCACCGCCGGCCGGCCCGCGCGCAGGTCATCGCTCAGCCACCGCGCCTGGCGTTCGACCGCCTCGGACAGCAGCTCGAGCAGGACCTCGTTGGCGAGCGCTTCGATCTGGGGCAGCCGCGGGGCCAGCTCGCGCAGCTCGGGGGAGAGCTCGACCGCGCGGGGCGGGGTCTCCGCCGCCGCGGGCGCGGCCTCCCCGGCGACCCCCGGGGCCTCGGCCTGCCCGATCGCCAGGGCGAGGCCGGCCATCGTGTCGGCCAGGACCGTGGCGTCGGCGCCGACCGCGGCGAGGATCCGCTCGAGGGTCTCGATGCGCGGGCGCTGGCGGCCGTTCTCGTAGGCGTTGATCTGCTTGAGCGGGCTCTCGATCGCGTCGGCGAGCTGGCGCTGGGTCAGGCCGCGGTGTTCGCGCAGGAGGCGCAACGCGCGGGAGAGCTGCTCGAATGCGGCCATGCTTGGGTCGAGGATACTCCTTCAGGGTCGTCTGCGGCAAGCGGAATCGTCCGGAAGCTACCCCTGAATGGGGGTTGCACGACCGGCGCTCGTCGAAGGCCGCGCCTTCGAAGATTCTTTGTCCCGCGCTCTTCATATAAGCCCATAATCAGGGGTGTATCATGCCCTCATCCGGGAAGCTCCATCGACCTTTGAAGGAAGGAGGGCATCCATGGCTCGGAAGCGGGATCGAGCGCCGTCGGGGGGCGGCGGGGGCGCGCCGCTGAAGCCGGAGCGGGTGCAGAAGCGGGCGACCGCGCCGTCGGGTGGCGGCTTGAAGCCGGAGCGGGTGCAGCGGAAACCGGCCGTGGCGCCCTCGGGCGCCAAGCTCAAGCCCGAGCGGGCGCAGAAGCGGCCCGCAGTGCGGGATCGGGACCGACCGCCGGCGCGGTGACGGCGCCTCGCGGCCTCGCCGTCCGAGAGCCGGCCGGCGGTCACGGCGCGCTCGCCCCGGCCGCCGGGCTCTCGCCGCCGTCCTCACGGTGCCCTCCCGGTTTGACGCCGTTTCCGGCCGGTTGCTATCCTGCCCGCCGGCGCCGGTCCGAAATACCACCAGCCCGCACCGCGTAGCTGACCCGACGACGCCACCGCCGCGGCGCGGCCGCGGCGGACCGGGAGAGGAGCCGCCGAATGTTCAGACGCCTGGCCAACCTGCTGCGGGGCTTTCTCAGCCTGTTCATCTCCGGGCTCGAGAAGGCCAACCCGCGCGCCCTGATCGAGGCCGAGAAGGAAAACCTCCGCCAGCAGATCGCGCGCTTCAACGACAGCCTGGCGAGCCACGCCGCGTTCGTCGAGCGGCTGCTGCGCCAGGTCAAGAACCTCGAGACCGCGGAGCGCGACCTCGCGGCCAAGGCCGCGGCCAACCTCAAGGTCGGCAACCGCGGCGCCGCCGGCCAGTACGCGCTCCAGTTGAAGACGGTCAAGGAGCAGCTCGAGGAGAACCGGCGCCAGCTCGAGGCCGCCGAGCAGACCTTCGTCAAGCTGACCAAGTCGCGCGACGTCGCGGTGAAGGACGCCCAAGCCAAGATCGAGTCGCTCAAGCGCCTGTTGACCGAGACCGAGATGCTCGAGGCGCAGGCCGAGCTGCAGGAGATGGCGCAAGGGATGATCACCGAGATCGGCGGCTCGGGCGACACCCTCAACCGGGTCGAGGAGTACCTCACCGAACGGCGCGACAAGGCCGCCGGCCGGGCGCGGGTGGCGTCGACCGCGATCGACACTTCGAAGGTCGAGCTGCTCGAGGCCGAGCAGGGGGCGCTCGCCGACCACGCGCTGGCCGAGTTCGCCGCCGCCTACGGGCTCGAGATGCCGCCGCTGCCGGCCGCCCCCGCCGCCGAGGCGGCGGCCGCGGCGCCCGCCGCCGATCCCGCGCCGCCGGTCAAGGAGATGGGCCCCGGCGTGAGCGAGGGGTGACCGACCCCGCAACCAAACTTGGGAGGAGCTACCGATGGCTGAGAACGTGGGGCCGACCCGGCTCGGCAAGATCGTCATCGTGCTGTTCATCGTCGCGCTGATCGCCGGCGCGGCGTACTACTTCAGGGACCTGATCGTGCCCTCGGGCCGCCGCCAGGGCGACGTCGACCTCGACGCGCTCAAGAGCAAAATCGAGGCCCCGGACACCGAGGGGATCACCACGGTCAACGAGTACGCCTACGTGCCGGGCGAGCGGCTGCCGGCGGTGCAGGGGGTCTCGAACTACCAGTGGGACGCGAACGAGAAGGTCGTCCAGTTCCCGATCAACGTCTGGATCGGCTGGCTGCCGATCGTCGCCGCCAACGGCGGCTTCGCCCCGAGCGAGGACTCGATCTTCTTCCGCGACCACGGCTTCAAGGTCAACTTGAGGCTGATCGACGACCCGGTGGTCGCGCGCGACGCGTTCGCCGCCGGCGAGAGCCACGTGCTGTGGGGCACGCTCGACATGATGGTGCTGTTCGCGCCCGAGCTGATGAAGGACTCGCGTACCGCGCCGCGCATCGTGCAGCAGATCGACTGGTCGAACGGCGGCGACGGCATCGTCGTCCGCGGCGACGTGCGCTCGGCCCAGGACCTGCGCGGCAAGACCGTGGTCTACGCCCAGAACAGCCCGTCCCAGTACTTCGTCAACAACCTGCTGATCAACGCCGGCGTGCAGCCGGGCGAGGTCAAGCACCGCTACACCGCGACCGCGTTCGAGGCCGCGGCGGCGTTCGTCGCCGACAAGTCGATCGACGCCTGCGTCTCGTGGGCGCCCGACATCTACAACATCCCCGAGCGCGTCGCCGGCACGCGCATCCTGACCACCACCGCCGAGGCCAACAAGCTGATCGCCGACGTCTGGGCGGTGCGCGCCGATTTCGCCAAGGACCACCCGGAGATCGTGCGCGGCCTGGTCGCGGGGATCTTCAAGGCGATGGAGCAGCTCAAGGACGACACCTTCAAGGGCCGGGCCTTCCAGTGGATGGCCGAGGGCTACGGCATGCCGGTCGACGAGGTGCAGGCGATGGAGGCCGACGCCCATGCCACCAACTTCGCCGAGAACAAGTCGTTCTTCTTGAACGCCAACGAGCCGGCGAACTTCGAGCGCACGTGGAAGAACATCTCGTTCGTCTACCGCGAGCTGGGGCTGATCGACTCGCCGCAGCGCTTCGACGAGGTGATGGACTTCTCCCACCTCAAGGCGCTCGACCAGGCCGGCACCTTCGCCCACCAGAAGGACGAGTACCGCACCGCGTTCGTGCCCACGAGCTACAGCAAGGTGCGCGCCGAGGCGCCGATCCTCACCCAGACGATCCGCATCAACTTCTACCCCAACTCGGCGAACATCTACGAGCCGCGCCACGACGACCTCGATCGGCCGGTCGCGAACACCCTCTACGACCCGACGGTCGACGCCACGCTCGAGAAGGTCGGCCGGCTCGCCGGGCAGTACGAGCGCGCGATCATCGCCGTGGTCGGCCACACCGACGCCTCGATGAAGGGCCAGGGGGTGCGCTTCGAGGACGTCAAGCAGCTCTCGCTCGACCGCGCCAACGCGGTCCGCAAGGCGCTGGTCGACAAGTTCGATTTCGAGCCGGCGAAGTTCGTGGTCGAGGGCGAAGGGTGGAACGTGCCGGCCGACGCCCAGGACCCGGACAACCACGCGCTCAACCGGCGGGTGGAAATCTCGGTCTATCCGCCGGAGGCCGGGTAGGCGACGGCGCGGATGTTCAGGCGGCGCGGCGAGCCGCGCGCGGAGCCGCGGCAGGGCCCGGCGGCCGGCGAGACGGCGGCCGGTGAGACGGCGGCCGGCGCCGCC
>CAZNIX010000171.1:0-9464 GCA_964573125.1 uncultured Thermoanaerobaculia bacterium | reverse complement strand
AGCGGCCTGGTAGGTGCGCCCAGGGGACGGACCTCCTTGCCCTTATCGAACTCTCAGAACAACCCCGACAGCTATAATCCACCCCCGCCCCCGCGCGCCCCCCCGCGGCCCCCGGTCCATGAGCATCACCGGCAACCTCAAGACCATGCAGCTCGCCGAGCTGCTGCAATGGCTGTCCCAGAGCAACAAGACCGGCACGCTGGTGATCGACAACGGGGAGACCGAGAAGAAGATCTACTTCAAGGGCGGGCGGGTGATCTCCTCGGCCTCGACCGACCCCAACGAGCACCTCGGGCACTTCCTGGTCGGCCAGGGGCTGATCAACGAGGACGAGCTGTCGAAGGCGATCGAGATGCAGGAGCGCACCGGCATGATGCTGGGCAAGATCCTGGTCACGATCGGCGCGCTCGAAGAGGAGACCCTGCACCGGCTGCTCCAGCGCAAGGCGCAGGAGTCGGTCTACGACCTCTTCACCTGGGACGAGGGCGACTTCCGCTTCCTCGACGGCGACAAGCCGAAGGGGACGATGATCGGGATCGACCTCGACACCACGGCGCTGATCCTCGAGGGGGTGCGGCGGGTCGACGAGTGGCTGCGCATCCGCGAGTACATCCCGAGCGCGCAGGCGATCCCGGTGTCGATGACCGATCTCGACGACCCCGGGCTGTCGCCGGGCGAGCGCCAGATCCTCGCCCGGGTCGACGACAACCGCACGATCGAGGACATCTGCCTGGAGACCCACTCGAGCGAGTTCCACGTCTCGAAGGTCCTGCTGACGCAGGTCGAGGCGCGGCGGGTCAAGATCGTCAAGCCGCGCCGGCGCCAGGCGGCGGAGGCGGGCGGCGACTCCGAAGCCGCGATCGGCGCCAAGGCGATGCTCACCGCGGCCGAGACCCACCTCTCGCACAAGCGCTTCGAGCAGGCCCTGCGCCACCTGCGGGCGGCGCGGAGCCTGGAGCCGGAGAACCGCCAGGTGATCGAGGCGGCGCAGCAGGGGGAGGCGCGGATCCAGAAGGAGCTGGAGAAGGAGGGCATCCTGCTCGACGCCGTGCCCAAGCAGGCGAGCGACATCGAGGACCTGACGGCGTCGAAGATCACCCCCCAGGAGGGGTTCATGCTCACCCGGATCAACGGCTCGTACGACATCCGCTCGATCGTCAAGATCAGCCCGATGCCGCAGCTCGAGGCGCTGATGGTCTTCTGGCGCCTGGCCCGGGCCGGCTACATCACCCTCGAGAAGGCGAAAGCGAAAGCGAAGGCCACGAAGGCCGAATCCTCATAGCGGTCACAGCCGGGGCCGGGAGACGTGGGGGTTGCCGCGGAGGGCGAAGCGCAGGGGCCAGTCGGCGGCCTCGGCGGCGTAAGCGACGCCGATCCGCGGGCCGGCGGCGATCTCGTCGGGGGCCGCGGGCTCGCCTTGGGTGATCGTCAGGAGGTCGCCGCGCCAGAGCGGGGCGCCGTCGAGGGCGCGGTCGATCGCCAGCGCCTGGCAGAGCCGGCCCGGGCCGCCGGCGAGGTCGCCCGGGCGCGGCGGCCGGCCGAGGCCGCGGCGGGCGGCCATCGCCTCCGCGCCCGCGACCGGCTCGCCGGCGCGGAGGAGCACCGCGCTGCCGAGGTCGGCCTGGCCGGTCACCGCGTTCAGGCAGTGGTGCATGCCGTAGATGAAGTAGACGTAGGCGTGGCCGCCGGGCAGGTAGAGGCTCGCGTTGCGCGCCGTGCGGCGGCCGGCCCAGGCGTGGCTCGCGCGGTCGGGCGCGCCGAGGTAGGCCTCGGCCTCGACGATGCGGAGCACGAGCGGCTCGCCGCCGGCGGGCCGGCGCACCAGCCAGCGGCCGAGAAGCTCGCGGGCGACCGCCTCGGCGTCACGGCGGTAGAACGAGGGGGGCAGCGGGCGGAGGCGAGGATCGGGGCGCGCCACGCCCCGATCCTCGCAGATCGGCTACAGCTCCTCCACCGACATGCACATCTGGCCCGGGAGCTCGGCGCAGACCCAGGTGCAGTGGAGGTGATCGCTCTCGCAGTCGCCGTTCGGCTCGTTGTAGGTGGGATCGTCGTCCCACGGAGTGCAGTGGCAGGTGTAGTACGGGCAGAGCGGCGGCGGGCACGTCGGCACCCGTTCGGCCGCGAACTCGATCCGCCCGCGTCGCGGGCCGTCGGCCGAGGGCGACACCCCGGCGAGGAAGTTGCCCTGCGGCGGCAGCGGCGCATCGGCGACCCGGTCACCGTCGGTGTCGACCGAGACCGGCGCCTCGGCCTCGGCGATCCGATAGCTCCACACCGAGTGCGGGGCCGGGCCGAGATCGACCCGCCGCACCAGCGTGCGCCCCGGGTGCGGGTTGCCGGCCACCGGGCGGAACGTCAGCTCGACGTCGAGCGCGAGTGGCGCCCGGTAGACGCCGCCGAACTGCTGGGTGCGGTAGATCTTCATCTCGGTCACCGGCTGCTCGGCGGCGAGCGCGACCGCGACGTCGTAGCCGCCGCAGCTCGTCGCGATCGGCTCGACGGCGACCAGCGACAGCGCCAGCAACCGGATGCGCGTGCGCGCGATCTCGTCGGCGTCGAACGCGGCGTCGTCGAGGCGGTGGACGATGGTGTCGATCGCGCCCAGGCTCCCCGCCGGCTCGGTGACCAGCGGCTCGCCGCGGAAGACGACCTTGCCGCTGAACGGCTCCGAGCCCGGGCAGAAGAAGTCCGCCGGGATCGGGTCGGAGTCGAAGGAACTGAAGCTCAGCTCGCCGGCGGTCGCCCACAGGTCGACGCCGTTCTGGATTGCGCCGTCATCCGCGAGCGCGGGGACCGCCACCACCGCGAGCGCGACGACGCACCACGCCACCGTCCGCCAACCGTTCCGGGACCTCGTCATCTCGTCCTCCTTCGCGGGCGGCGGCGCCGGTCGATCGCCGCCCCGGCGGCTCTCCGTCCGGGCGCACCCCCCGCGGGTCAGTGCGAAAAACCCTTATCGAAGAAGTGTCGCGGACCCGGTGCGAGGGAGACAAACGAACGCTCCTCGGCGCACCGGTTCAGCGCTCGGGCAGGAGCCGCGGCCGCCCGCTGCCGCGCCGCGCCCAGCCGGAGAGCGCCAGGTGGGTGGGGAGGAAGACGAGCAGCGGGTAGGCGGCGAGCAGGAACGCGAGGTAGCCGAGCGGCGGCAGCAGGGTCTGCGGCCGGCCGAAGGGCTCGAACACCCAGTTGAGGTTGCGCTCGGGGTCGGTGAAGAGATAGCAGACCGGGAGCAGCAGCCAGACCAGCGCGGTCTCGAGCTTGAAGCCGCGGCGGTCGTAGCCGAGCCGCCAGACGCCCCAGACGAGGAGCGGCGGCACCGCGAGGTGGAACAGCGACAGCGCGCGCAGCAAGGGGGGCGAGCCGCCGTCGAACATGTACTCGGTGCCGCCCAACGGATGGGCGCCGAAGGCGAGGGCGCCGAGGAAATCGACCGCCCACAGCGCCTGGACCAGGAGCACGCCGACCGCCTGCGAGGAGAAGAGCAGCGCGCTCTCCCGCCACAGCGCGACGAGCAGCACGAAGTTCGCGACGTCGCACACCCAGAGGAAGTTGGCCGGGCCGTTGCCGGCCCAGTAGACCGGCACCCAGACCGCCATCCAGGCGGTCCAGACGAGCTTGACCGCGAGCGGTACGCGCCGGCCGCCGCCCGGCCCGGCCGCCGTCATCCGATCCTCCCCTCCCCCTCGAGCCGCCCCTCTGCCTCCAGCCTACCGAGCAGGCGCAGGAGGCCGTCGAGCAGGGTCAGCGGGTGGGGCGGGCAGCCCGGGATGTAGAGGTCGACCGGCACCACCGCGGCGGCGCCGCCGAGCTGCTCGCGCTCGAAGAGGAACGGGCCGCCGCTGATCGCGCAGGCGCCGGCGGCGATCACGATCTTCGGCGCCGGCACCGCGTCCCAGGTCTTGCGCAGCGCTCCCGCCATCGCGGTGGTCACCGGACCGGTGACCAGCAGGCCGTCCGCGTGGCGCGGCGAGGCCACGAACTGGATGCCGAAGCGGCCGACGTCCCAGACCACGGTCGACAGCACGTTGACCTCGGACTCGCAGCCGTTGCAGCCGCCGGCGCTGACCTGGCGGAGCTTGAGCGAGCGCCCGAAGAGGCGCCGCAGCTCGGCGTCGAGCGCCGCGGCGAGCACCGGCTCGGCGCCGGGACCGATCACGAGGTCCTCCCGGCGGCGCGCCGCCAGGCGGTGGTCGCGGGTGTAGCGGATCGCCCCCTCCGGGCAGGCTTCGAGGCAGCCCGCGCAGAAGACGCAGCGCCCGAGGTCGAGGCGCGGACCCTCGGCGCCGAGCGCGATCGCGCCGGTCGGGCACGCCTCCGCGCAGGCGGCGCAGCCGTCGGGGCACTTGCCGGGGTCGATCTCCGGCCGGCCGCGGAAGCGCTCGGGGAGCGCCGGCGGCGCACCGCGCGGCCAGCGCACCGTGGCGTGGCCGCTCCGAATGCGCGCGAGAAGCTCACGGAGCATGCCGGCGCCTCACAGGTCGTGGCCGCAGTAGGAGAGGTTGAAGCTCTTGTTGCACAGCGGGAAGTCCGAGATCTGCCCGTCGCGCATCGCGAGCGCGAGCGCGAACCAGTTGTGGAACGAGGGGTCGACGATCTTGTAGCGCCGGAACCGGCCCGCCTCGTCGGTCAGCGCGACGTGGCAGATCTCGCCCCGCCACCCTTCGACCAGCGCGACGGCCAGGCTGCCCGGCGCGAGCTCGCCGCAAGGCACCCGGAGCGGCCCCGCGGGGAGGGCCGCCAGCCGGTCGCGCGCGAACGCCACCGAGTGCTCGATCTCCTGCCGGCGCACCGCGGCGCGCGCCGCGACGTCGCCGTCGTGGGCGAGCGCCAGCGGCGGCGGCGCCGCGGCGTAGACGCCGCGCGGGTGATCGCGGCGGACGTCGCGGGGAACGCCGCAGGCGCGCGCCGGCGGGCCGACGAAGCCCAGCTCCTCGCACTGCAGGCGGTGGAGGACGCCGGTGCCCTCGAAGCGGGCCTTGACCGACGGCGTCGCCGAGAGGAGCGCGAGCGCCCGGTCGACGCCGTGGGCGGCGGCGTCGAGCCTGCCGCGCATCTCGCCCGCGAGCTCCGGCTCGCAGTCGAACCCGACTCCGCCCGGCCGCACCAGCCCGCGCCCGAAGCGGCTGCCGCAGAGCGCGGCGGTCAGGTTGAGGAAGTCGCCGCGGAGCTTCCCGAGCTGCGCCGCCGCCGGCAAGTAGGCGACGTCGGCGCTCAAGGCGCCGAGATCGCCGGCGTGGTTCGCGATCCGCTCGAGCTCGAGCGCGAGGCCGCGGAGCGCCTCGGCGCGCGGCGAGGGCCCGGCGCCGGCGAGCGCCTCGACGACGGTCGCGTAGGCGGTGGCGTGGCCGATCGTGGTGTCGCCGGCGACGGTCTCCATCTGGATCAGCGTCCGCGGCGCCGGCCCGCCGACCGCCGCCCGCTCGACGCCGCGGTGCTGGTAGCCGAGCGCGATCTCGAGGTGGAGCACGCGCTCGCCGTGGCACTGGAAGCGGAAGTGCCCGGGCTCGATGACGCCGGCGTGCACCGGGCCGACGCCGACCTCGTGGACCTCCTCGCCGTCGACGCGGAAGAAGCGGCTCGCCCCGGGCTCGGGCGAGCCGTCGCGCCAGGCCGCAAGCTCGCGCACCGGCTTGAGCGCCGGGTGTCCCTCGACCGCGACCCCGAACTGCTCCGCGATCTCGCGCTCGAAGTAGTGCGCCTGCGGCAGGTGGTGGGTCAGCGCCGGATAGCGGTTCCCGCGCACCTCGGCGCGGAAGACCGCGAGCGAGCCCGGGGCGCCGGCGACGACGGCGACCAGCTCGAGCGCCCCCGCCGCCGCCCCCGCGACGGCGAACAATGAGGCGATCCGCCCGCCCGCCTCGACCGCGCCGGCGACGCCGTCGTGGAACTCGTCGATCGCGAGCGCGGGGACCTCGGCCCAGGCGATCCGCTCGCCGTTGCCGAGCGCGACGCCGCCCGCCCCGCTCACGGCGCGCCTCCGATCGCGGCCGCGGCCGCCTCGAGCAGCGCCAGCGCCGGCCGCGGCAGCCAGATCCCCAGCGCCAGCACGAGCGCGGCGAAGAGCAGGATCGGCGCCGTCCCCGCCGCCCGATCGCGGTGCGGGCTCGCGAGCGCCCGCGCCGGCGGCTCGCCGCCGAACGCGCGCACGACGCTCGCGCCCATGCCCAGGAAGGTGACGGCGAGGAGCACCAGGAGCGCGCCGCCGATCCACCAGCGGCCGGGCGCGAGCGCGGCGCCGAGGATCGAGAACAGGCCGACGAAGGTGCCGAACGGAGGCGACCCCGACGCCGCCAGGAAGCCGACCAGGAAGAGCGCGCCCGACCACGGCAGGAGCCGCGAGGCGCCCGCGATGTCGCGCAGCCGCTTGCTGCCGAAGCCGCGGTGGAGGTTGCCGGCGGCGAGGAACAGCCAGCCCTTGACCAGCGCGTTGGCGACCATGTGGAAGAGCGCCGCGAACGCCGCGCCGACCCCGACGCCGACCAGGAGCACGCCCATGTGCTCGACGCTCGAGTAGGCGAGCATCCGCTTGATGTCGCGCTGGCGGGCCATGAAGACCGCGACCCAGAGCATCGAGAAGAGGCCGAGGCCGACGAACAGGCGCCGCGCGAACTCCCCCTCGCCGGCGAGGTCGACGACGTGGAAGACGCGCAGGAGAGCGACGAACGCGCACGAGGTGGCGCCGCCGGCGAGGAGCGCGCCGACCAGCCCCGGCGCCTCGCCGTAGGCGTCCGGCTTCCAGGTGTGGAGCGGGGCGAGGCCGATCTTGGTGCCGTAGCCGACCAGCAGCAGGACGAACCCCGCGCGCAGCCACGGCGGCGAGAACGCGCCCGCGTGCGCGGTCAGGCTCGAGAAGAGAAGCGAGGAGTCCCGGCCGCCGAGGAGCGCCGCATAGGAGAGGAAGAACGAGCCGAGGAGCGCGAGCGCGATCCCCACCGAGCAGATCAGGAGGTACTTCCAGGTCGCCTCGATCGAGCGCTGGTTGCGGTTGAAGTAGATGAGCGGCGCGGTGACCAGGGTCGTCGCCTCCATCGCCACCCACAGGAGCCCGAGGTGCTGGCTGAGCGCGACCAGCGACGCCATGGCCAGGAACAGCGCCAGGCAGGCGCAGAACGCGCGGTTCGGGCGGTCGCGCCGGAGCCGCAGGTAGCCGACCGCATAGAGCGAGCAGACCGCGAACAGCACGCTCACCACCAGGAGCAGGAGCGCGCCCAGCGGGTCGACCCGCAGCCAGGTCCCCGCCGCCGCCGGCTGCGCGACCTCGGCCGTCCGCCCGGCGAGCGCGCGGACGACCAGCGCCAGGTGCGCGGCGCCGAGGAGCGGCAGGAGCGCGGGCCGCCAGCGCTCCGAGGGGAGGAGATAGAGGGCGACCGCCCAGACGAGCGGCACGAGGACGAGCGCGAGCGCCATCACATGGTCTCCGGGCTAGCCCTTGAGCGCCGAGAGCTGCTCGGTGTCGAGCGAGGAGAACTCGTTGCGGATGTGGTCGACCACGATCCCCATCACGAACACGGCGACGAAGACGTCGAGCAGGACGCCGACCTCGACCATGAACGGCATGGCGTCGAGGAGCAGCATGCCGAAGATGAAGACCCCGTTCTCGAGCACGATGTAGCCGACGACCTGGGTGATCGCCTTGCGCCGGGTGGTCAGGACCAGGAAGCCCGAGAACAGGGTCGCGAGGCTCGCCGGCACGACCAGCGCGCCGCCGTGCTCGGGCGCGAGCGGGAGCTTGGCGGCGAGGAGCATCGCGCCGGCGGTCGCCGCGGCGCACGCGAGCACCGAGGGGACGAGCCCGATGAAGGGCTCGATCGCGCGCCGGATGCGCGCCGCCGCGAGCGCCCGGAAGAGCATCGCGGGCACGACCGCGCCCTTTACCGCGGCCGCGGCGAGCGCGATCGCGAGCGTGCGCCCCCGCCACTCCGGGTGGAGCAGGAGCGGCAGGGCGGCGAGCAGCACGCCCTGCGCGGCGACCGCCCGGATGCAGACGCCGAGTCTGCTCGTGCCCAGGATGCGGAAGTTCGCGGCCAGGACGAGCGCGAGCACGAGGTCGATCAGTCGGGGCATGGCGTCGGCTCCGATCAGCTCCGCGCCGCGAACAGGAGCGCGAACGCGCACAGCAGGCACGCCGAGACCAGGAGCTGCGGCACCCGGACCAGCCGCAGCCGGGCGAGCGACGACTCGACGACCCCGACCGCGATCGCCACCAGCAGGAGTCCGGCGGCGAGCCCGGCCGCGTAGACCGCCGGGGCCGACTCGGGCACCGGCAGCAGCAGCCGGACCAGGAGCGCCGCGAAGAGCCCGAACTTGAGCATCGAGGCCCAGAGCACCAGGCCGAGCGCCGGCCCGCCGTGGTCGAGGATCATCACCTCGTGGATCATGGTCAGCTCGAGGTGGGTGTTCGGATCGTCGAACGGCACCCGCGAGTTCTCGGCCAGGAGCACCAGGAACCAGCCGGCGACGATCAGCACGACCGCCGGCCCGCCGTCGGGCCAGCGCGCGAGCAGCGGCCGGTCGAGCATCCCGGAGAGCGAGAACGAGCCGCCGAGCCGGGCGAGCGCGAGCAAGCCGAAGAAGAGCGCCGGCTCGGCGAGCGCGGCGAAGCTCACCTCGCGCGACGCGCCCAGCCCCTCGAACGAGGAGCCGGTGTCGAGCGCCGCGAGCGCGAGCAAGAACCGCCCGAGCGCGAGCGCATAGACGAACAGCACGGCGTCGCCGCCGAACGCGACCGGCGAGGCCCCCGGCCCGAGCGGCATCAACGCCGCGCCCAGGAGCGCCGCCGCCGCGAGCGCGGCCGGCCCGGCGAAAAACACCCAGGTGGTGGTCGACGACCGCACCGTCCGCTTGCGAAACAGCTTGGCGAGATCGAAGTACGGCTGCCAGAGCGGCGCCCCGGCGCGCCCGGCGAAGAACGCCTTGGTGCGCCCGACGACGCCGAAGAGCGCGGGCGCGAGGAGGACCGCGAGCAGGAGCTGGAGCGCGAGCTGGAGCGCGGCGGGCACGGCGTTCCCCTAGACAGCGCTTCCTCTAGACCAGCGCGAGCAGCACCAGGAGCGTGACCGCGACGTAGAGGAGGTAGACCTGAAGCCGCCCCTGCTGGAGGTAGCGCGCATAGAGCGTCAGGCGCGCGAGGCGGCGCAGGACGGGGAGGAGGAAGCGGTCGAGGACGGTGTCCGGCACGTGGGAGTGGAACGCGGCGCGGACCGGGAACGTGCCGCGCACCGGCTGGCCCTCGACGACCGGCGCGAGCGCCCAGCGGAAGTACCCGAGGAGCGTCGCCGCGAACGACGAGCCGGTGGTCTGCATGCGCGGCGAGGGCGCGTGATAGCCGCAGTCCCAGGTCGGGACGCGCGGCGCGCCGCGGGCGCGGGCCGCGAGCCAGAGGCCGAACGCCGCGAGCGCCGCGAGGAAACCGAGCGCGACCGCGCTCAGGACCCCCACGCGGCCGATCTCCGCGAGCGCCG
>CAZNIX010000170.1:0-9485 GCA_964573125.1 uncultured Thermoanaerobaculia bacterium | reverse complement strand
GGTGTTTGGTCGCCCGGGAACGCGTCGGGGGTCGGAGAACCGCTGGTATGACCCTGAGCTCGGACGGTTGGTGTCGACTGACCCCCTCGGCTACGTCGATGGGCCGAATCTCTACGGCTACGCCGGCAACAACCCCGTCAACTACAGTGACCCGATGGGGTTGTACTGCATGAGGTGGTTCGGCAACGAGGACACCAAGTGCACAGACTACTTCCCGGAGATTGGGGGCGGCCGGCTGCGGCAGGAGCGAGTGGAGCTGATCGCGCGTTCTCGGGACAAGTCGATCTCACAGGCGGAGCGCAACGCCGCAGCTCTCAAAGTCAACGCCCAGATCCCGCTGTGGCTGAGCGAGGAAGCCGGAGTCTTCCTTTACAACTCCATCCTCCATCAGTGGGCCGTTGACTGGGACGAGGGGACTGCGCTCGAGGAGCGGGTGGCTGAGCTTCATGCCGAGAACCCAGAGGCTACCTTCTTCGACATCGACGAAAATCTTCGTAAGGAGGGCTATGAGGGCTATCCGGTCAAGGGCGGGATGCCTACTATTGGGCCACGTCGAGGGTTGCTCCGTCAGCTTGCTCGCTCGGAGGCCCCAGCGGGAGCCGCACGCCTACTTCCACAGTTCAGCCGGTCGTCAATCGACGATGTCGTAGCAGGTGCTGCTCAGGCGCGAGGACAGACAACTCTGGGCGCTCGCGCAATAGCAAAGAAACTTGGTCGCGCTGAACGTGAGGGTTTCACGTCGGCCTTTGAAGGCCTCCAGCCGACCCAAGCGAATGCTGAGGCAATTATTCGGGAGACCCTGTCCAATCCTACGCGAACCTTCGTTGGAGAGAGGGTCATTGACGTCTATGGTGTCGGTGGCCGGGGTGTCCGTTACGATCGGGCCACTGGTCGATTCATCACCTTCCTCGAAGAGAGTCTCGCTACGCAATGACATCAGCCCTGCGCGAAGATGCAAAGCGAAGGCCGGAGCTCTTCGACTGGGCGGGACCGGTCAGTAGTGCTTGTTTGGCAGCGTTACTAGCAGTGCGAGGATGGTCTCTGCCGAAGGATTTGGTCTCTTTCTGGGAAGAGACTGGTGGAGGGGAAATCTTCGAGAGCGAAACCATGCTCGCTCCCTGCGGGGAGATCGCACTCGGCGACAATCTCTTCACTTTCAACGAGGAGCTTCGCCAGCGAGGTCTTCCCGAGGGCTACGTGGTCTTTCACACCGGTATGACGATGTCCGCTGTGAGACTAGCCGATGGATGCTACTTTGAATTGGATATCGACGACTTCCAAGAGCGAGCAGGATTTGCGTCGTTGGAAGACTGGTACCTTCGGCTGATCCGAGCGGAGTACGCAGAGCGGTACGGTCTACCGCCTCAGGCCGTCTCCTCGCACTGATTCAGAAGAGTACACGGTCCCTCCCCGGCTGGCAACTTGCCGCCTTTGCGGGAAGGAACCCCGGTCACCCAGAGCCAACTCCGATTGCCTACGGGGATCATCCTCGTCTTTCCTGGGCGCTGAGTCCCTCGACCTTGCGTCGGAAGAGGAAGGCGTCGAGGAAGCTCTTGACGAGTGCCTTGTCGGAGTCGGGGAGCCGCTCGACCTCCTGAAATTGGCGGAGCAGGTCACGGTCCTCGAAGCGTGCCTTGGCGGCCTCGTCGCTGGTGCCCTCGATGAGGTAGTCGGTGGAGACACCGAGGGCGTCGGCCAGGCGGCGGAGGGCGTCGGCCGAGGCCTGGGACTCTCCGCGCTCGTAGCGGCCGATGTGATTCTGGTGGACGCCGACGGCGTCGGCGAGCTGGGCCTGGGAGAGGTCCCGCTGCTTGCGGAGCTGCTTGAGTCGGTCGGCGAATCCCTGGCTCACGTCTTCCTCCACCATCCGCGTCACTCGATCGTCGCCAACATAGCGTCCTTGGGGTGCTCTGTCGAGGGTTTGCGAGCGCCGATGGTGGATTCTCCACCGGAAGGCCGAGGAGTTTGTGGAGTGGACGCGGGTGGTGGGCTACGCGGAAGGCACGGCGGAGGTGCGGCAGCGGTATCTGGCGGCCTTCGGCGCCTGGTGCGAGGAGCGGGGGATCGTGCGGCCGGAGGAGGTGACGCGGCCGGTGCTCTTGCGCTACCAGCGGCGGCTCTTCTACTACCGCAAGAAGGACGGCAAGCCCCTGACCTGGTCGACGCAGCACTCGCAGCTCGTGGCGCTGCGGGCCTTCTTCAAGTGGCTGACGATCGAAAGCCACATCCTCTTCAACCCGGCCTCGGAGCTCCACCTGCCGCGCCAGCCGCCGCGGATGCCGCGGGCGGTGCTGTCGGCGGCGGAGATGGAGGCGGTGCTGCGCCAGGCCGACCCGTCGACTCCCGAGGGTCTGCGCGACCGGGCGGTGCTCGAGCTGCTCTACGCCACCGGGATGCGGCGGATGGAGGTGGTGGGGCTGGGGGTCTTCGACCTCGACCTCGAGCAGGGGCTGGTGCGGGTGCGCCACGGCAAGGGCAACCGGCAGCGGGTGATCCCGGTGGGCGAGCGGGCGTGCCGGTGGGTGGAGCGGTATCTCGCCGAGGTGCGGCCGTCGCTGGTGGTCGAGCCGGACGACGGGACGCTCTTTCTCTCCGACGGCGGCCAGGCGTTTCACCTGCGGTACTTCTCGGGCAAGGTGCGGCGTTACGTCCAGGCCTCCGGGGTGCACAAGCCCGGTGGGTGCCACCTGATCCGGCACACGGTGGCGACGCTGATGCTCGACGGCGGCGCGGACATCCGCTTCGTCCAGCACATGCTCGGCCACGCCGAGATCTCGACCACGCAGATCTACACCCAGGTCGCCGTCAAGTCGCTCCAGGAGGTCTACCGGCGGAGCCATCCGGCGGCGCGGCTGGAGCGACGGGCGACGTCGCCGGCGGCGGAGAGCGAAGCCGAGCCGACCGCCGAGGACCTGGTGGCGGCGCTGACGGCCGAGGCGGACGAGGAGGGGGACGACTGACGGGACCGGCTTGCCGATGGCCCGGCCGTCACGCGGCGTGCAGGACCCCGCCCGGCCGCCCGCACGCCGCGCGCCGGCCTCCGATCGTGGCGACCCCACCGGCCGCCCGCCCGCCCCCCGGCGAGAGGCTTCGCCCCTCGCCTGCACCGCCCGCCCGAGACCCGCAGCCTGCCGAGGACGGCAGACTGCTTCCCCCACCCGCTGCGGTCCGGGTCTCCGTGCTCGCGCTGCGGCCGGCTTCGCCGTCCTCCGCCGCTGCGCGCGGAGCCCTCGGCTGGATTGGCCCGGCCTGCGCTCCGCTCCGGCCGGGAGGTCACCCCCGCCCGCCCCGGCCCGAGCCTTCGCTCCGACCGCCGGCAGTGCCCTCCGGTCGCCGGCCCGGGGCGGGGCTTCCGGCGGCTAAAGATCGAAGCCTTCGAAAGCTCGCCCCAAGCTCCGCCGCGGCGGCCGCCCCTTCGGGCACGGGCTAGCCGCTGCGGGGCACGGTCCGCGCCGGCGGCGCCCCCGCGCCCCCGCCCGCCGCCGTCACGGCCCGTGCATCCTCCGCTGTCCGATAAGGCGCCTTATCCGACCTGGCCCTCGGCCGCCGCGGCTCCGGGCCTTCGGCCTTGACATAACGAAGTTAAAGGGAGAGCGCTCGCGGCGGGGCAAGCCCTGAGTCGTAGCGGTCCGCGCGACGGCCGCCCCGCGCCGCGTCGTAAGCTCGGCCGGTGGACCCCACCGTTGCCCACTCTCCTTCCGGCTCGTTCCGCGCCGGGACGCCCGAGGGCCGCGCCGCCGTCGCCCTGGCGTTTGTCCTCCTCCTCGCCGCCCACGCCGCCCTGGCCGTCGACAGCCTGCGCCGCAAGTCGGTGACCTATGACGAGGTCTCGCACCTGCCGGCGGGACTCGCGCTCGCCGCCACCGGCGAGATGCGTCTCAACCGGCAGCACCCGCCGCTGGTGAAGCTCCTCGCCGGGCTCGCCGCGGGCACCGCCGGTCCGGACCTCCCGCTGGACGGCGAGGACTACCGCCAAGGGCGCGAATGGGAGTTCGGACGGGAGGTGCTGTTCGGGCGCGGCAACGACCCGGTCGCGCTCCTCTTCCGCGGCCGGCTGCCGACGGTGGCGCTGTCGCTGGTCGGGGGGCTGGCGGTGTTCGCGTGGAGCCGGCGGCGGTGGGGGGCGGGGGGAGGGCTGCTCAGCCTCGGGTTGTGGGCGTTCTCGCCGACGGTGCTCGCGCACGGACGGCTGGTGACGATGGACGTGCCGGTGGCGGCGCTGTCGACGCTCGCGCTCTATCTCTGGTGGCGGGCGGTGCGGGCGCCGGGGATGGGGCTGCGGCTCGCCTGCGGCGTCGTCCTCGGGCTGGCACTGGCGACGAAGTTCGGCGCGCTGGTGTTGCCGCCGGCGATGGTCCTGAGCGAGCTGGCGGCGGGCGGCGTGCGCGGCGGCTGGCGCCGGCGGCTCGCCGGCTGGGCGACGGTCTTCGGCGCGGCGGCGGTGGTGGTCCAGGGGTTCTATCTCGGGGCCGGCGGGCTGGCCGGCTATGCCCGCGGCGCGCGGCTGCTCTATGCCGATCTGCCGGCGGATTATGCGTTCTATCTCGCCGGACGGTTTCGGCGCGGGCGGTTTCCGCTCTACTTTCCGATCGCGTTCGCGGTCAAGAGCACGGTGGCGGAGCTGGCGGCGGGCGTGGGGGCGGCGGCCGCGGGGGCGCTCCGGCGGCGGCGGGACGATCTCTTCATCTGGCTGCCCGCGGCGTGCTGGTTCGCCGCCAGCATGATCGGGGCCTCGAATCAGGGAGTGCGCTATTTGCTGCCGGTCTACCCACTGCTGTTCGTGGCCGCGGGCGGGCTGGTGCCGGCGCTGGCGGCGCTGGCGGCACGGTGGCGCACGGCCGGCGCGGCCGAGGGGTACCAGCCGAGCGCGCGGTCGGCGAGCGGGTCCGAACCGGTGCCGCGGCGGGATTCAGGCTCGCCGGCCGAAGGAGCCGAGCCAGGTAGGGGAAGCGCGACCGCATCCGCGCCGTCGTCGCCGGCCCAGCGGCCGTGGGCCGCCCCGGCGCTGGCGGCGCTCTTGGTCGCCGCCCAGGCCGCCGAGGCCGCCACCCACCACCCCGACTACATCCCGTACTTCAACCCGCTCGCCGGCGGCACGGCGGCCGGGCCGCGGTGGCTCGACGACTCCAATCTCGATTGGGGCGAGGACGTCGGCCGGCTCCCCGAATGGCTCGAGGAGCGCGGAATCGGGCGCGTGCGGATGGCCTGGTTCGGGCCGACGGACCCCGACCACTACGGGGTCGAGCGCGAGCCGTTCCCGCTCGCCGACTGGCGGGCCGGGCCGCGGCCGGGCGCCTATGTGGTCTCGGCCCACGTCCTGGTCCGCGGCCTCCTCGACGCCCGCGAGCGCGGCTGGCGCAGCGACTGGCTCGACCGCTACCGCCCCGCCGGCGTGCTCGGCGGCTCGCTCTATCTCTACGTCTTCGCCGAGGGCGACCCCGGGGTGCGCGCGGAGGCGCCCGCCCCCGCCGCCACGGCGCGCCCGCGCCCCGCGCCGTCGCCGGCGAGGGCCCGATGATCGCGAGGTCCACCGCGGGCCCGCATCGCGTGGGAGCCGGCCGAGAGCCGGCGGCCGGCCACCGCCCCGCGCAGACCCCGTCGCCGGCTGGTGCGCAACGCGCCCTCCCGGCGTCGAGCCGCGATGCGACGAGTCTCTCCTCCGCGTTCCCCGGCCGACGCTCCGGCACCGACGGGGAAGCGACGTCCGGGTTGACCGCTCCGGCCCGCCCGCGCGGCGCCGTCGCCGCCGGGAGTCCGCGGGTCCCACTCTCCGCCACCGCTCGCCGCCGCCTCGCCCTCTTCGCGATCCTCGCCCTCGCCGCCGCCCTCCGCCTCGGGCACTGGCTGGCGGTGCGCGAGCACCCGTTCTTCGCCGAGCTGGTGATGGACAGCCGGGAGTACGACCGCTGGGCGCAGGAGATCGCCGCCGGCGACTGGCTCGGCTCGGCGGCGTTCTTCCAGGCGCCGCTCTACCCGTACTCGCTGGCGCTGGTCTACGCGGTCTTCGGGCACCGGGTCGACGCCGTCTATCTGCTCCAGGTCGCGCTCGCGGTCGCCGGCTGCTGGGCGCTCTGGCGCGCCGGGCGGCTGGCCGGGGGCGCGGGGGTCGGGCTCGCGGCGGCGCTCCTCGCCGCGGTCTACCCGCCGTTCATCGTCCACGACGTCCAGCTCGCCAAGGAGTCGCCGGCGGTCGCGGTCGCGGCGTTCCTGCTCTGGGCGCTGGTCGCGGCGCGCGCGGACGGCCGGCCGTCGCGCTGGCTCGCGGCCGGCATCCTCTGCGGCCTGCTCGCGCTGCTGCGGGAGAACGCGCTGCTGGTCGCGCCGCTGCTCGTGCCGCTGGCGCTTCGGCCGCGCGCCGGGGCGCGGCGGGCGGCGGCGCGGGCCGGCGCCTTCGTGCTCGGGATGGCGCTCCCGCTGCTCCCCGTCGCCGTGCGCAATCTCGCGGTCGGCGGCTCGTTCCTGCCGACCACCTACCAGGGCGGCGTCAACTTCTACATCGGCAACAACCCCGAGGCCGACGGCACCTACCGGCCGCTGGTGCCGGGCAAGCAGGTGCCGCTCTACGAGCGCGGCGAGGCCGAGCGGCTGGCCGAGCAGGCGGAGGAGCGGGAGCTGACGCCGGCCGAGGTGTCGCGCCACTGGCTCGGGCGCGCGCTGGCGTGGGCGCGTCGGGAGCCGCTGGATTTCGCGCGCCTCCAGCTCCGCAAGCTGGCCCTCTTCTGGAGCTGGACCGAGTGGCCGGACGCGATCGACTCCGCCTGGGTGCGCCAAGTCTCGCCCGCGCTGCGCCCGCCGTGGCCGGAGTTCG
Organism: uncultured Thermoanaerobaculia bacterium; assembly: GCA_964573125.1. GTDB lineage: Bacteria > Acidobacteriota > Thermoanaerobaculia > Multivoradales > JBCCEF01 > CAVSQV01. Next base: position 2,677 of record CAZNIX010000170.1, on the reverse strand, counting down.
GGGGCGTCTCGCTGCTCGCCCTCGCCGGCCTCTGGTGGCTGCGGCGCGGCCCCGGGCGCTTCTGGCCGGTGCTCGTCTACCTCGCGGCGACGGTCGCCGCGACGGTCGCGTTCTTCCTCTTCGCGCGCTATCGCCTCCCGGCGGTGCCGGCGCTGATGCTGCTCGCGGCGCTGCCGCTCGCCGGCCTCGCCGAGGCGGTCCCGGCGCGCCAGTGGCGGCGGGCGGCGGCGCTCGCGCTCCTCGTCCTGGCGGCGCTCGTCCTGCCGCGGCTCGCCGCCCGCCCCCCGCGCCTCGACCTCGTGCACTACAACCTGGCGCGCCTGCACCAGGAGGCGGGCCGGACCGCGGAGGCGGAGCGCGACTACCACGAGACGCTGCGCCACGACCCGGAGAGCTTCCTCGCCTGCCTCAACCTGGGCACGATCGCCGCCCGCCGCGGCGACTACGCGGAGGCGCTCCGCTGGTTCGAGCGCGCGGCGGCGCTCGAGCCGCGCTCGGACGACGCCTGGGCCAACCTCGGCAGCGCCTGGCTCGCGGCCGGCGACCCCGCGCGGGCGCGCGCGGGCCTCGAGCGGGCGCTCGCGCTGAACCCCCAAAACGCCGTCGCCCGGCACAACCTGGCGCTGCTCGAGCGCCGCGAGGCGACGCGGCCGCCGGCTGCGCCCGAGCGGCGCGGCACTCTATGATCGCCAGCCGGTGGTGATCCGCGTCACCCGTGGCGAGCGCTGGCTGGTCGCCGCCCTGGCGGCGGCGGTGGGCTCCGCGTTCCTCTTCGGCGCGCTCGGCCGCGTCTTCCTCTGCGACGACGCGTTCATCAGCTTCCGCTATGCCCGCCACCTGGTCGACGGGCTCGGCCTGGTGTGGAACCCCGGGGAGAGGGTCGAGGGCTACACCAACTTCCTCTGGGTGCTGGTGATGGCGGCGGGGATGCGCCTCGGAGCCCAGCCCGAGCTGCTCGCGCCCGCGCTCGGCATCGCTTGCGGAGCGGGGGTGCTCGTGCTGCTCGCCCGGCTCGGCGCGCGCGAGCACGGCTGGCGCGATCCCCTGGTCTGGCTGGCGCCGGCGGCTCTCGCCCTGCACGACTCGTTCCTGTCATGGAGCAGCGGCGGGCTCGAGACGCAGCTCTTCTCGCTGCTGGTGCTCGGCGGCGTCGCGGCCTGCCTCGACGAGCGCCGGCGGGGTGAGGAGCGACCCTGGCGCGCGCCGGTCCTGTTCGCGCTCGCGACGTTGACCCGGCCCGACGGCCTCCTCTTCGCCGCCGTCGCCGGCGCGGCCGTCCTGCTCGACCGCCTGCGCCGGCGAGCGAGCCTGCACCCAGTCGTGGTCTGGACCGCGATCTACGCGCTCCCCGTCGCCGCCCACGCGCTCTGGCGTCGTGCCTACTACGGCGACTGGCTGCCCAATACGTTCCACGCCAAGGTCGCGGGGTTGCGCTGGGAGGAGGGCCTGCGCTACGTCGCCCACTTCGCGACCTCCTACCAGCTCCCGGTCCTGCTCCTGCTCGCGCTGCTGGCGGTGGTGGTCCGCCGCGGGTTCCGCGAGGGGTTGCTCGTCGCCGTCGTCGCCGCCGACTTGCTCTACCTGGCGGCGATCGGCGGGGACTTCCTGGAGTTCCGGTTCCTGGTTCCGCTCCTGCCCTACCTGTACTGGCTGATGGCCGACGGCGTCCGAGTGGTCAAGGAGCGGGCCGACCGCACGCGCCGCCGCTGGGCGGTGGTCGCACCGGCGCTGGCCGCCGTCGCGCTGCTCGCGGGCACGGCGGTCTCGCCGCTGGCGTGGATCGACCCGCCGTGGTACCTCGAGGGCGTCGAGCACACGCGCCGCTACATGCTCTTTCGCGCAGCCCAAGGGCGGTATCTCGCCGGGTTGGTCGAGCGCGGCGTGCTGCCGGCGGACCTGCGCGTGGCCACCGGCGGCATCGGCGCGCTGCCCTACTACACGGACTGGGTCGTCGTCGACCACCACGGGTTGACCGATCGCGTGGTGGCCCGGCAGCCGGCGCGCGGGGATCACCTCGGTCACGAGCGCCGGGTGACCGTCGACTACCTGCGGCGGCGGCGCGTGGCGGTCGTGCTGCTGGCGCACGCGCTGGTCGTCCCGCGCTCCGCGCCGCTCGCGGTCATCCTCGAGGGCGCCGGGCAGTGGCTCGAGGCCTACAACCGCGGGGTCGAGGACCCGGACCTGCTCCTCCGCCTGAGGTGCGTCGAGGTCGAGCCGGGGGTGTCCATGTTCTTCGGTACCAATCTCGATCCCGTCTCCGAGGAGCGCCTCTTCGGCCGCTTCGCGCCCTGTCCGCTCACAGCTCCGCCGCCGCCGGATCCCAGCCCGCCAGCCGCCGCCGGTAGTCCGGGTCCTCGAAGCGGCCCGGATGGAACGCCGCCGCCCAGCGCGGGAGCCGCGCGCCGGTGAGGTGGCCGGCGAGCAGGTCGGCGGCGCCCTGGGAGGCCATCACGCCGAAGCCGGAGAGCGCGCCGACGACCCAGGCGCCGCCGACCGGGAGCGGGCCGATCAGCGGGCGGTTGTCGGGCGCCTTGCAGTACCAGCCGCCGTCGACCCGGCCGGCCTCGGCGCCGCCGCCGCGATAGCCGGCCGCCGCCGGCAGCATGCGCGCGACGCCGCGCAGGACGACCTCGGCGAACAGGGGGTGGAAGCGCGGGAAGCGCGCCCACGACGGCGC
>CAZNIX010000169.1:0-9515 GCA_964573125.1 uncultured Thermoanaerobaculia bacterium | reverse complement strand
GCTGCCGAGCGCCGCCGCCGGCACCACGCGCACCTTGACGTACTCGATCGGCGGCGGCTCGTCGCGCCGCAGCTCGGGCGCGAGCGCGACCGCGGCGCTGACCCCGAGGTGGAGCGCGAGCGCGGCGGCGATGCCGGCGCGCAGGGGCAGCCGGCCGCGGCCGCTGCGGGAGGCGAGCACCTGATCGACGGTCGGCATCGCTCGCCTCAGCGGCGACGCCGGCCGCCGGCGTCCTCGGTGACCATCCCGAGGTTGGCGACGCCGCCCTTCTGCAGGACGTCGAGCACCGCGATCACCTGGCCGTAGGCGACCTCGCGGTCGCCCTTGATCAGCACGGTGTCGTCGTCGCGCGCCTCGAGCACCGGCAGCAGGCGCTCGACGAGCTGGCTGGGGTGGACCGGCGTGTCCTGCAGGTAGACGATGCCGTCGCGGTTGATCGACACCACGAGCGGGTTTTCGACCCGCAGCGGCAGCGCCGGCGCGTCGGCCGCGGGCAGCGCGACCTCGATCCCGGGGTGGAGCAGGGGCGCCGCGATCATGAAGATGATCAGCAGCACGAGCATGACGTCGACCAGCGGCGTGACGTTGATCTCCGCCAGCTCGCTGTCGGCCTCGGGCCCGCCGAAGTTCTGGAACGCCATCGCCGCGGCTCCTCAGGTGAAGTTGCGCTCCGCGAGATTGAGCATCTCGAGCGCGAAATCGTCCATCTTCTCGCGCAGGCGGCGCAGGCGGGCGGCGAAGTAGTTGTAGCCGACCAGCGCCGGGATCGCGGCGGCGAGGCCGGCCGCGGTGTTGACCAGCGCCTCGGCGATGCCGGGGGCGACCACGGTCAGCGAGGTCGAGCCGGTGAGCCCGATGTCGTGGAACGCGACCATGATCCCCCACACGGTGCCGAAGAGGCCGATGAACGGCGTCGCGGCGGCGGTGGTCGCGAGCAGCGGCGTCCAGCGCCGGAACGCCTGCATCTCGACGTGGACCGCGCGGTGGAGGCTCCGCTCGAGCGCGCCCATCGAGCGGATCTTGAAGCGCCCCTCGGTTTCGGCGCCGCTCTGCTTGACCTGGGCGTCGATCTCGGCGTGTCCGGTCTGGAAGATGCCGACCAGCGGCGAGGCGCCGAGCCGCGCGGTGACCGCGGCGACCTCGCTGAAGCGGCGGCTCTTGCGGAAGACGTCGAGGAAGCGCTGGCCCTGGCGCTCGGCGCGGCCGAACTGGAACCACTTCGCGATCATCACCGCCCACGACAAGACCGAGAACAAAAGCAGCACGCCGAGCACGAACTTCGCCATCGGCCCGGACTCGAGGAAGACCTCGAGCAGCCCGGACGGCTCGGCCCCGCCGCCGGGGGGCGCGACCAGGGCGGTCGGCTCGGCTGTCATCGCGGCCCTCGGCGGCGCGCTCGATCGGCCATCGCGGCCGGGAAGGTAGCACGTGCGGGGCGGTGAATCCAAGCGCTTTCCGGCATCCCGGCGCGGTAGTGCAAGCCGCGCGCCCGCGCCGCCGTGGTAACCTCGCCGCCCCCCGCCACCGCCGGTGGCAACAGGACACGCGGAGGAGAACCATGCGGGTCGTGGTGTGCATCAAGCAGGTCCCCGGCGCCGGAGCGCGGCTGCGCGTGGCCAGGGACGGCCGCTGGATCGACGAGGAGGACCTGCCGTTCGTGATCAACGAGAGCGACCTCTACGCGCTCGAGGAGGGGCAGCGGATCGCCGAGGCGGCCGGCGGCGAGGTGGTGGTCGTGAGCCTCGGTCCCGACCGGGTGAAGGACGCGCTGCACAAGGCGCTCGCGCTCGGCGCCGCGCGCGCCGTCCACCTCGCCGACGAGGCGTTCGCCGGCGGCGACGCCCCGGCGACCGCGCGCGCGCTCGCGGCCGCGGTCCGGCGCGAGCAGGCCGGCCTGGTGCTCACCGGCTCGCAGTCCGACGACGCCGGCTGGGGCGCCACCGGGTCGCTGCTCGCCGGCCACCTCGGCTGGCCCCACGCCTGGCTGGTGATGGGGGTCGAGGTCGAGGCGGGCGGTACCTCCGCGCAGATCACGCGCGAGATGGAGAGCGGCAAGAACGAGGTCTTCCGCCTGCGCCTGCCGGCGGTGCTCGAGGTCCAGGCCGGGATCAACCACCCGCGCTACGCCTCGCTCAAGGGGATCATGGCGGCGAAGCGAAAGCCGCTCGAGCGGCTCTCGGCGGCCGATCTCGGGATCGACCCGGCGACGGTCGGCGCCGCCGGCTCGCGGATCGAGATCCTCGGCGTCGGCTTCCCCGAGGGCGGCGCCGGCGCGCAGATGATCGCGGGCGACGCCGCGGCCGCGGCGCGTGCACTGGTGGCGAAGCTCCGCGACGAGGCGAGGGTGCTGACATGAGCGCGGGCGTGGCCTCGAACGCGGTCTGGGACGAGGCGAGGGTGCCGTCGTGAGCGCGGGCGCGGCGTCGAACGCGGTCTGGATCGTTCTCCAGCACCGCGACGGCAGGCTCGCGCGGCAGTCGCGCGAGGCGATCGCCGCCGGCCAGCGGCTCGCCGCCGCGACCGGCGGCCCCGCCGAGGCGGTGCTGCTCGGTGCGGGCCTCGAGGCGCTGGCCGCCGAGGTCGCGGGGAGCTGCGCGCTGGCCGCCGTGAGGGTGGCCGAGCACCCGGCGCTCGCGAGCTACACGCCGGGCGCCTACGTCGGGGCGCTCGCGCCGGCGATCCGCGCCGCGGCGCCGGCCTGGGTGGTCTTTCCGCACAGCTACCAGACCGTCGACTACTTCGCCCGCCTGGCGCAGGAGACCGGCAGCGGGCTCCTGCCCGAGGTCACCTCGTTCGCCGCCGCGGACGCCGAAGAGGGGGGCGGCCTGGTCTGGACCCGGCCCGTGCTCGGCGGCAAGCTGACCGCGCGGGTGCGGGTCAAGGGGGAGGGGACGGTGCTGGTCTCGGTCCAGTCCGGCGCGTTTCCGGCCGACTCCGTCGCCGCCGGCTCGGCGCCCGTCGCGCCGCTCGCGGTGGGGGAGATCGCTCCCGACCGCGAGATCCTCGGCGTCGAGGACGTCGGCGGCGGCCAGGTCGACCTGACCAGGGCGCCGGTGATCGTCGCCGTCGGCCGCGGCGTCGGCGGCGAGGACAAGCTCGGCCCGGTGCGCGAGCTGGCGGCGGCGCTGGGCGCCGAGCTCGGCGCCAGCCGGCCGGTGATCGACAGCGGCTGGCTGCCCCGCGACCGCCAGATCGGCAGCTCCGGCCAGACCGTCGCGCCCCGGCTCTACCTCGCGCTCGGCATCTCGGGCGCGATCCAGCACGTCGTCGGCATGAAGGGCGCGGGCTGCGTGGTCGCGATCAACAAGGACCCCGCGGCGCCGATCTTCGCGCTGGCCCGCTACGGCATCGCCGGCGACCTCCACGAGCTGGTCCCCGAGCTGATCGCGGCGGTCAGGGAAGCGAAAGGCGGGTAGACCCTAGAACTCGCCCACGAACGAGATCTCCGGCACGAGCCGGTAGCCGCTTCGCCGCTCGACCTCCTCCTGGGCGCGGTCGACGAGCGCGCGGACGTCGGCGGCGGTGGCGCCGCCGCGGTTGACGATGATGTTGGCGTGGCGGCGGGTGATCTCGGCGCTGCCGATGCGCAGGCCCTTCAAGCCCGCCTCGTCGATCAGGCGGCCGGCGCCGATCCCTTCGATCTTCTGGAAGATCGAGCCGACGCTCGGTTCGACGTCGAGCGGCGGATGGCGCTCGGCGCGCCAGGCGAGGTTCTCGGCGATCACCCGGCGCATCGCGGCCGGATCGCCGGGGGCGAGGCGGAAGGCCGCGGCGAGGACGACGTCGCGCCGGTGGTGGAGCACCGAGGTGTCGTAGCCGAACTCGAACCAGTCGACGCCGACGCGCCGCCGCTCGCCCTCCTCGGTGTAGATCTCCGCCCCCTCGACGACCTCGGCGATGAACATCGTCCGCTCGCGCGCCGGCGCCGGGGCCAGGAAGTGGAGGTTCTGCCACAGCGCGCCGCCGACGCTCGACGGGATGCCGGCGTAGTGCTCGAGGCCGGAGAGGCCGGCGGTGACCGCGGCGCCGATCAGGTCCGGCCAGCAGAGCGCGCCGCTTTCGGCCTCGATCTTCCTGGAGGCCGGATCGACAGTGATCCGGCGCGCCCGGTTGTGGATGACCAGCCCGCGCACGCCGCGGTCGCCGATCAGGATGTTGGCGCCGGTGCCGAGCAGGAACCACGGGACACTGGTGGCGCGGGCGGCCGCGATCGCCGCCACGAGATCGGCCGCGTTCTCGGCGGTGAAGAAGAGATCCGCCGGGCCGCCGATCTTGAACGTGGTCAGCGGCGCGAGCGGGACGCGCTCGCGCAGGCGGCCGGCGCCGAAGGCCTTGGCGAGCGCGGCGCGCGCTCTCTCGATGTCCGCGGGCGCGGCGGCGGACTCGACGGACCCGACCGGTGGGTGCCCTTCGAGATCTGCGCCGTCCCCGGCGGCCCGCCCGGCGGAAGCGCTGGCGGAACTGGCCGGTGGACGCTCGGTCTGATCAGCGCCGGCCTCGGAGGGCCGCCCCGCAGCCGCTGCCTCGGCCGGCGCCGGCCGGTGCCCGCTCACCCGACCCCCGGATCGTCGATCATCGCCACCCGCCGAGCGTGCCGGCCGCCGTCGAACGGGGTCTCGAGGAACAGGCGCACCGCCTCGAGCGCGGCCGGAAGCGGCATCATCCGCTCGCCGAGCGACAGGCAGTTGGCGTCGTTGTGGGCGCGGCCGAGGCGCGCGGACTCCTCGTCCCACGCGAGCGCGCAGCGCACGCCGCGCACCCGGTTCGCGACCATCGCCTCGCCGTTGCCCGAGCCGCCGAGCACGATCCCCCGCTCGGCGCGGCCGGCGGCGACCGCCTCGGCGACCGGCCGGCAGAATCGCGGGTAGTCCGCCGGCGCGGTCGAGTCGGTGCCGAAATCCACGACCTCGTGCCCCCTCGCCTCGAGCCAGCGCCGGATCTCCTGCTTGTACCGGAAGCCGGCGTGGTCGGAGCCGATCGCGATGCGCATGACGGGTTTCCCCTCGGGTGGCGTCCGGAGCGGGCGCGGAGCCGGGCGGGATTCTACCGGCGAGGAGCCGGTCGCGCAGGGTGGTCGCGGGCTCGCGCGGCCCGGCCGCTGGGTGGCCGAGGCGCCGTGGCCGAGCCCCCGGATCGCGGCGACGCGGCTCGCGTTGGCGACGCCGCCGGCTCAGGCGCCTACTCGTCACCTGGCTCCCACGCCGGCGGCGCCGGCCTTGCCGGCATCCGGGCGGGGGAATCGCCGAACCGCTTCTCGCCGACCGGCTCCCAAGCCGGCAGCGCCGGCAGCTCGCGTCCGGAGACCTCGCGCCAGAGCCCGGCGAGGTCCGCCGGCACCGGCGCCTCGTGGGCCGAGCGGGCGCCGTCGGCGGGGTGGGGGAAGGCGAGGCGCCAGGCGTGGAGGGCCGGGCGGGGGAAGGTCTCGAGGGGGCGGCGGGCGCCGCCGCGGACGCCCTTCCAGCGCCGCTCGCCGTAGACCGGGTCGCCGACCAGCGGGTGGCCGAGGCTCTTCAGGTGGACGCGGATCTGGTGGGTGCGCCCGGTGCGCAGGTCGAGCTCGAGGAGAGCGACCGGGCCGGCCTTGGCGAGGGTGCGGAAGCGGGTCTCGGCCGGCCGGCCGCCGCGGCGCACCGCCATCTCTTTCCGGCGCGCCGGATGGCGGGCGATCGGCGCCGCGATCACGCCCGCGGCCGGCGGCGCGCCGTAGACCACCGCCAGGTAGCGCTTGTCGACCCGGCGGGCGGCGAACGCGCGCACGAGCGCCCGGTAGGCGGGGGCGGTGCGCGCGGCGACCATCACGCCGCTGGTGTCGCGGTCGAGGCGGTGGACGATCCCCGGCCGGCCGGGGCCGCCGACCCCGGCGATCTCCGGGTAGCGGTGGAGCAGGCGGTGGGCGAGGGTGCCGGCGGCGACCCCGGCGCCGGGATGGACGACCAGCCCGGCCGGCTTGTCGATCACCACCACCCAGGCGTCCTCGTGGAGCACCGCGAGCGGCCCCGGCTCGGGCGCCACGCGGTCCTCGACCGCGGTTGGCGGCGGCTCGCACTCGACCCGCTCGCCGGCGCGCAATGCGTGGGCCGGACGCCGCGGCGCGCCCTCGACCCGCACCCGGCCGGCGGCGATCCAGGCCTGCACCTGGCTGCGCGGCGCGCCGAGCCGGCGGGCGACGTGGCGGTCGAGACGCTGTCCCGCTTCGTCCGCCGCCACCTGCCAGGCCGATCCAGTCGGGTCCGCGGGGTCCGAACCGTCACGACCCACGGGCACAGCCCCTCCTGGGCACGGTCTCCGAGAGAGAAGCCGCCGCCGACCCGCTGCCGTCCACCGGCGGGGCGTCCTTCAGAGACGATCGCGGCGGTCGGCGTCGCCGACGCCGGCTTCGCCCCGATCAGCCGCCGCGACCTCGCCCTCGCTCCGGCGGTGGGGGCGCAGGGACTCGAACGCCATGAGCGCGATGCCGACCGTGATCGCGGAGTCGGCGGCGTTGAAGAAGTACCAGTGGAAGTCGCCGACGTAGACGTCGATGAAGTCGGTCACCGCGCCGCTCGCCAGGCGATCGACCAGGTTGCCCACCGCGCCGCCGAGGATCAGCCCGAGCGCGCCGAGCAGGAGGCGGTGGTCGCGCGGCGCGAGCACGAAGTAGACCGCGACCGCGCCGAGCGCGGCCAGCCCGAGCAGCGCGAGCGGCCACGAGGTGCTGCCGGGCTCGGCGAACAGGCCGAACGCGACCCCGGTGTTGCGCACGTGGGTGAGGTTGAGGCCGGGGAAGACCGGCTCGACCGCCGACAGCGGCAGGTGCAGCTCGACCAGCCACTTGGTCCACTGGTCGAGCGCGAGCACGGCGAGCGCGACCAGCAGGTAGGGGCCCTTGCCGGCGAGGCGGGCGGCGAGCCGGACCGATTCCGCGACGGCGGCCTCGGCGGCGGGCGGGGTGGTCGGGGCGGCGGTCTCCACGGCGCGGCGATGATAGCCGACCCCGGCGAGAACACTCCCGTTCAGAAACCGACGAGGACCAGCCGGCGACGTCGCCGTTCTCACGACCGAGCGCTGCGCCGCGAGGCGCAGGGCGCAGCGTCCTGTGAACGGGAACACTACGGCGTGGTCGCGGACCACGCCGCAGTGTTCCCGTTCTCAAACCCGTCGTAGAAGAGCGCGTCGGTCACCGCCACCGTCCGCACCGCGCTGCCCATCACGACCGGCGGCGCGCGGTCGTAGCGCGTCCACATGTCGTGCACGATCTCGCCGCGGCTCATCGCCGGCGTCGAGCCCGAGGCGCGCGGCAGGCAGTCGTCGGGGAAGCCGTGGGTGACCGCCTGGTTGCGCAGGAAGCCGACGTACTCGTCGGTCGTGGTCTGGTAGTGGAGGCGCGCGGTGACGGTGAGCGGCGACGGCGTGCCCGGCGGCAGCGTCACCGCGTAGGGGGTGAGGTCCCAGTGCACGAGGACCCCGGAGCCGGGGGAGGTCTCGGGGTAGGCGTAGGCGACCGGCTTGACCTCGGGGTCGCCGCCGGCGGTGAAGCCGGCGGGCGGGATGCGGTTGTCGACCGCGACGCAATCGTTGAGCACGAAGTGGAACGTCGGGTCGCCGAGCGCGTCCTCGGTGTCGCACGCGCCGGTGCCGAGGTGGTCCCAGATCCCGGCTTCCCGGTGGTACACCTTGAGCTGGGGGTCGTCGGCGAGCGCGCCGGAGAGCGGGTCCCAGGCGCCGCTCTCGAGCACCAGGCCGCCGAGGCCGTCGCGCACCTCGAGCTGGATCCACATCCGGCGCCCCTCGAAGTAGCCGGTCGGCAGCTTGTGGCCGCTCAGGTTGGTCACCCGCACGTCGACCGCCAGCTCGCTTTCGGGCGGCACGAACGTGGGCGCGAGCAGCTCGACCTCGGCCGAGCGGTTCTGGAGCATGTCGAGCGTCCAGGCGATGGTCGCGTCGTAGGAGTCGGCGCGGCCGGCGAGCGCGACGTACTCGTCGCGCAGCACACGCGGCACCCAGGCGTTGCCGCCCGCGAACTGGTGCACCGGCAGCTCGCCGGTGCGGTCGTTCTGCTCGAACACGCAGGCGTAGACCGGGCTCGGGAGGGCGAGCGGCATGTGGCAGCCCTGGCAGCTCTGGAAGCCCGCTCCCGGGGTCGAGAACGCGCTCGCCTGCCACTCCCGGAACGTGCGCTCGATCGGGAACGGCAGGCCGGTGTCGACGCCGTTTTCGATCAGGGTCACTACTGGGTTGGTGACGTTGTGGCAGTTGCCGCAGATGTCGGGTTCGACGTGCAACTGGGAGAAGAGCCACGGGTGCGGCGGCTCGATGCCCGGCGGGTAGTCGTACGGTCCGCGGCGGCACGGCTCGCCCAGGCCGCCGCAGTCGCCGTCGTCGAGCCAGTACTTGCCGTTCTCGTAGTAGAGCGGATCCTCGCCGGGGGGCGGGCTGGGGTTGACCATCATCCGGTGGCAGAGATGGCAGGAGACGCCCGAGAAGTCCTCGTCGTCGTCGTCGAGGTTGCCGAACAGGCCGCAGCCGTCGGCGCTCCCGCCCGGCGGCTCCGAGCGGCCGGCCAGCCAGCCGGTGGGCACGTGGCAGCGCAGGCAGAAGTCGCCGATTTCGGGCAGGTCGTGGTTGGCGACGTCGAGCGCGGCCCAGAACAGAGGGTCGCGCGAGGCGTTCGCCATCATCGAGCCGGCCCAGGTCGCGTGCGGCTCGTGGTGGCTCGCAGCCTCGAAGTCGCCGTGGCAGAAGGAGCACTCGTCCGGCGACTGCACGGGGTAGTCGACCGGCGGCTGGGTGGCGTCCGGGGTGAAGCCGCCGCCGCGCACCGCGGCGGCGCCGGCGGCGATCAGGGCCGCGGCGGCGAGGAGGACGGCGGCGCGGGCGAGCGGCACCGCTTCGCTCCGCCGCCGGGCCGCGGGCGCGGGGGTCTCCTTCGGGCAAGGCATGGACAGGATGCGAGTACTCCAAAGAGATTCACGGGACCGCCGGAGTCTATGCGCGCCACGGTCCGGCGTCCAGGGGTCCGCGGCCGAACCGGTCGAACGCCTCGGCCGCGGCGCGCACCATCGCCGCGATCGAGGCCTGATCGAGGAAGCAGCGGATACCGGCGGCTCCCGCCGCGCCCGTTGCTGCCAGCTCGGGCAGGCGCTCGGGGGTGACGCCGCCGAGGGCGACGACCGGGATGCCCACCGCCGCCGCCCGCCGCAGGCCGTCGAGGCCGGCGGGCGGGCCGTAGCGGGCCTTGGACGGGGTCGGGTAGATGGGGCCGAACGTCACGTAGTCGGCGCCGGCGGCGAGCGCGGCCTCGACCTCCGCGACCCGGTGGGTCGAGACCCCGATCACCAGCCGGTCGCCCCAGCGCCGGCGGACCGCGGCCGCCGGCAGCCCGTCGGCCGGCAGGTGGACGCCGTCGGCGCCGGCGGCGAGCGCGACGTCCGGCCGGCCGTTGATCAGCAGGGCGATCGGCGGCGGCAGGAGCGCGCGGCCGGGATCGTGAGGAAGGTGAGCGGATGATGGCCGGCGAACATGCCGTGGTCGCGCAG
>CAZNIX010000168.1:0-9600 GCA_964573125.1 uncultured Thermoanaerobaculia bacterium | reverse complement strand
GCCGCCGCACACGCGCCCTCAAGGCGCGCGTAGGCCTGCTGCCACCGGGTTTGCCATCTGCGAAAGAGGATGCTAGCACGCGCCCCGCGGCCCAAGCCGGACCGGCCGCCGGCGGCGTGGCAGAATCGCGGGCGATGAGCCGTGATCTGCCGGCGGAGGTCGCCGCGTTCGTCCGCGCGCCCGACCCCGGCCGCTTCGACGAGCTGGCGCTCGCGGCCTTCGCCTGGCAGCACGAGCGGATCGCGCCCTACCGGCAGCTTTGCGCCGCCCGCGGCGCCGGCCCGGGCGCGGTCGCCGGCTGGCGCGAGGCGCCGATGGTGCCGGCCGCGGCGTTCCGCACCACCGTGCTCGCCGCGGCGCCCGCGTGCGAGACCTTCCGCAGCAGCGGCACCGCCGGCGGCGAGCGGAGCGTCCACCGCCACCCGTTCCCCGACCTCTACCGGCTGACGATCGACGCGAGCTTCCCCGCGCACTGCCTGGCCGGCCTCGGCCGGCCGCCGATGCTCGCGCTGGTGCCCGACCGCGCCCAGGCGCCCGACTCCAGCCTGTCGTTCATGATCGACCACGTGGTGGCGCGCTGGGGCGACCCCGCGGCGAGCGCCTGGGCGGTCGGCCGCCGCGGCGTCGAGGTCAAGACCGCCCGCTCGTGGGCCGGCGCCCGCCAGCGCGACGGCCGGCCGAGCCTGGTGCTCGCGACCGCGTTCGCGCTCGCCCAGTGGCTCGACGCGCTCGAGCGCCTGGGGCTGCGCTTCCGTCTGCCGGCGGGGAGCGCCGCGATGGTCACCGGCGGCTTCAAGGGGCGCACGCGCGAGGTCGCCCGCGGCGAGCTGCTCGCGCGGCTCGCCGGCGCCCTCGCCATCGCGCCCGAGCGCGTGGTCGGCGAGTACGGGATGACCGAGCTGACCAGCCAGCTCTACACCCGCGCGCTCGCCGGCGGCGATCCCGAGGTCTACCAGCCGCCGCCCTGGGTGCGGGTGCGGGTGCTCGACCCGGTGACGCTCGCGGAGGCGCCGGCCGGCGCGCCGGGGCTGATCGCGGTGTTCGATCTCGCCAACCTCGGCTCGGCGCTCCACCTGCTGACCGAGGACCTGGGGATCGCCGAGGGCGGCGGCGTCAAGCTCCTCGGCCGCGCCGCCGGCGCCGAGCTGCGCGGCTGCTCGCTCGCGGTCGAAGAGCTGACGGGCTGAGTGCTTCGCGGGGGGCCTCCCCGGTCTCGGCGGCGCTGCGCGCCGCCGCACACGCGCCCTTGAAGCGCGCGTAGGCTGCTGCGTTTCGCTGAAGCCTCGGGCGGGTATCCTCGCCACCGCCGGCGGTTGATTCACACGCTCTGGGCCGCCGGAGTAATCCCGCACCGGCCGCTGTTGTCCCGGTACGGAATCTGCACCCCTCGACCGCCATGCCCAGCCCGCGCCAGCGCGTTGCCCCGATCGCCCTCGCCGCCCTGCTGCTCGCCCCGGCGGTGCGCCCCGCGGCGGCGCAGAAGATCGCCGACCCCGAGCTGTACGGCAAGAGCCTGCGCGTCGCCCACGAGGCGCTCGCGCAGTACGGCGGCGGCGCGGACGGGAACGACGAGGAGGGCGCCGGGGGCGGCGATTTGGCGCGGGTCGCCGAGATCGGCTACCAGGTGGCGCGCGAGGCCCGCTACGAGAAGTTCCCGCTCACCTTCCACCTCATCGACATGCCCGAGCCGAACGCGTTCGCGCTCCCGGGCGGGCAGCTCTTCGTCACCCGCGGCATGCTCGAGATGGGTCTCGACGACGACATGCTGGCGGCGCTGCTCGGCCACGAGATCGCCCACGTGGCGCTCGACCATCACATCCGCATGCAGCGGCGGGCGACGTTGATGAACCTGCTCTCGCAGGCGCTGGTGGTCGGGGTGCTGGTCGGCGCGGAGGGCGGCCGGCGCGACCCCGGCCCCTACCGCTCGCCCGAGCCCTACGGCACGAGCGCCAAGGGCGAGCTGGTCCAGGGCGCCGCGGCGACCAGCCTGATCGTCAACGAACTGCTGCTGCGGAGCTTCTCGCGCGAGCACGAGGACGAGGCCGACGAGGAGGGGCAGCGCTGGGCCGCCGCCGCCGGCTTCGACTCCCACGGCGCCGAGAAGCTGATGGCGCACATGGGCGCGCGGCTGCCGCAGTCGAAGGAGTACGGCTACTGGCGCACCCACCCGTTTTTCGAGGACCGGGTGCGCGCGGCGCGGGTGCGCGGCGGGCTGCTCAAGGCGCAGCCGCCGAAGCCGGCCGATGAATTCCGCGTCGCGACGCAGACGGCGCTGGTCGGCTATCTCGGCAAGGCCGAGCCCGAGCTGCGGCCGCTGGTCGAGGTCGAGGCGCTGACCGCCTGGCCGGCGGGGCCGGCGGCCGAGGGGATCCGCCGCGACCGGCTGCACCGCCGGCGCGACGCCGAGCTGTTGCGGCCGAAGCTCGAGCGCGACTACGGGGCGCTGATCCGCGCCTGGCGCGAGCAGAGCGCGGAGGTCGAGGGGCTGACGCCGGAGAGCGCGCTCCTCGCCGAGCTGCGCGGCGAGCTGGCGGCGCTCGAGGCGGACGCCGCCGCGCTCTATCCGGAGGCGCAGCGGGTGCTCGCCGAGGGGGTCTACGAGACGGCGTTCCTCGAGCGCTTCCTGTCCACCTGGCCCGACGCCGCCGAGGCGCCACGGGCGGCGCTCCTGCTCGGCGACGCCGAGAGCCGGCTCGGGCGCCAGACCGACGCGGTGGGGCACTACCTGACCGCCTGGGAGAGCGCGCCGGGGAGCGCGGAGGGCGAGCGCGCCGCGCTCGGGCTGCGCAACCTGGCGCCGCATCTCGACCGGCTGGCCGCGCTCCAAAAGCTCGCGCTCCAGGAGCGCGACCCGGAGCTGGCGCGGCTCGCCGGGGAGCGGCTGGGGCAGGTGGCGGGGTCGTTCGCGGGGATCGAGAACGGCGCCGAGTATCTGCGCCGCTTCCCCGACGGGCCGGCGGTCGAGGCGGTGCGGGCGCGGGTGGATGCGCTGGCGGACAAGCTGTATGCCGAGGTCGTCGTCTATCAGGCGCTCGGGGACAACACGAAGGCGGTGGAGCGGATCAACCAGATCCTGACCCACGCGCCGCTGTCGCACGCCGCCGAGCAGCTCCGCGAGCGGGCCGTCCTCGACGCCTGACGGCGGCGTCCCCGGGGGGCGTCACCGGACCTTGCCACACCCACCCTCGGGCCGGGGCGTGAGAGCCCCCCTCCGGAGCACCGGCGCTCGATGGGAGGACTTCGGGGGTACTCGCGCCTGCGCTTCGCTTCGCGCCGGTACGGTGGTGCACTACGGTGGGCTTGCCATGCGCTCGCTCAGAGCTGCTCCGGAGGGGGGCTCTCACGCCCCGCCCTCCTTGCTCGCTGGGGCGCCGGAAAAGAGGCACGGGCATTGCTGGGTTGAAGCGGGTAGACTCGGTCCGAACCTAGACCGGAGGCCAAAGATGCGCACCATCCTTCCAGCGGTAACGATCGCCGTTCTGGTCGCGAGTGGACCGGTGCTGGCGGACGAGGTGTATCTGGTCAACGGCAAGGTGTTCGAGGACGTGACGGCGGAGGTGGTGGGGGACGAAGTGGCGATCGGGCTCCCCAGCGGGGGCGAGATCCGGCTGCCGACGTCGCAGGTGGCGCGGATCGAGCGGGCGGAGACGGCGATGGCGCTCTACCGGGAGCGCGCGGGCGCGCTGACCGGGGACGCGCGCGCCGGCGGCGAGGAGTGGCTGGCGCTCGCGAACTGGGCGCGGGAGCGGGGGCTCTCGCGGGCGTATCGCGAGGCGGCGCTGGAGGCGGCGCGGCGCGATCCGGGGCTGCCGGGCGTGGCGGCCGCGATGCGCGAGCTGGGGTACGTTTTCGACGACGACCTGGACCAGTGGCTGCCGCGCCACGAGGCGCTGCTCCGGCGCGGGCTGGTGCCGTACGGCGGCGACTGGATGACGCCCGAGGAGCGCGACCGCCTGATCCGGGCGGCGGACGACGCCTACCGGCGGCGCGAGCAGGACGCGCGCCTGGACCGGCTCGCCCGCCTGGTCGAGCTGCAGACCGAGATGGAGCTGGCGCGCGGGCTCGCCGAGGCGGCGCGGCCCGAGCCGCCGCCGAGCTACTACCCGCCGGCCTACCCACCGTACGGCTACCCCATCTACGTCGTGCCCGGGCACTTCTTCGTCCGCCCTCCGAAGGCGCCGCCGGCGCCCGCTCCGGCGCCGCCGATGGCCCCGCCCTCGGTGCCGCCGAGCACCCATCGCGGCGGTCGCGACTTCGTGACGCCGGTCGACTTCACCGACTTCCTCCCCGGCCGGCTCAACCCCGACGCCGCCCCGCCGCCGGGCCAGCTCGGCGTCCGCCCGCGTTCGGGCCGCTGAGCCTTCGCCGGCCCGTCGCCCGGCGGCGCAACCTCCGCGCTCCGCCGGCGTATAGGTCGGTCAGAGAGGGCCGGACATTGCAGCACGACCCGACCGACCCGAACGTACAAACCTCCTTGGCACCCCGGGGCGTCCCCGTGTACGCCCCGGTCTTTTTTGCGCGCGCCGGGGTGTTGTCCCAGTGCCGTGCTTGATTTCCTTCTCGGCCCTTGTGCTATCGTCCCGGCGGACAACGTACGGCGTACCTCGGGCTTCAGGTAGACGATTCGGATCGTAGTCCTTCCTTCGGTTCCAATCCCCCAAGACTCGTCCCGGAAGATCCCGTGCGCGTCCGTGCTGCTGCGTGCTGCTGTGGAAAAAAGGGGCCGCGACACTCCCGGCCGGTAGCGCCCGGAGGGAACGTCAACCTGGCGCTCCGCCGGACGGCGGGCGCGGAGATGGAGACATGAACAAGAGGATCTACGTCGGAAACCTGCCCTACACCGCGAACGAGGACGAGGTGCGCGAGCTGTTCTCGCAGTACGGCGAGGTCGCCTCGGTGTCCCTGGTCAACGACCGCGAGACCGGCCGCCCGCGCGGGTTCGGGTTCGTCGAGATGCCGGCCGACGACGCGGACGCGGCGATCGGCGCGCTCGACGGCAAGGACATGGGCGGCCGCCAGCTCCGCGTCAACGAGGCGCGCCCGCGCGAGCCTCGGCGCAACAGCGGCGGCTGGTAGCGTCTGCAGCGGATCTTCCGCCTCTACCGCGAGGCCTACCGCGGGCTCCCCCGCGACGCCTGGCTGCTCGCTGCGGTCGCGCTGATCATCCGCAGCGGCACCATGGTGCTCCCCTTCCTCGCGCTCTACCTAACCACCGAGCGCGGGTTCACGACCGCGCGTGCCGGCTTGCTGCTCAGCCTCTACGGCGTCGGCGCCGCCGCGGGCACGCTCGGCGGCGGCTGGCTCTCCGACCGCATCGACCCCAACAAGCTCCAGGTGGCGAGCCTGCTCGGCGCCGCCGCCGGCCTGGTCGCGCTCGGGTTCCTGCGCTCGGAGGCCGCCCTCGCCGTCGCCCTGGTCGCGGTCGGGGCGGTCGCCGAGGCGTTCCGGCCCGCCAACTCGACCGCGCTCGCCGCCGCCTGCCGGCCCGAGCAGCGGCTGCGCGCGTTCGCCCTGCGCCGGCTCGCGCTCAACCTGGGCATGACCTTCGGTCCGGCGATCGGCGGTTTCCTGGCGCTGCGGGACTACCGGCTGCTGTTCGCGGTCGACGGCGCCACCTGCGCGCTCGCCACCGCGCCGCTCTTCGTCCTGCTGCGCCGGCCCTCCGCGGCCGCGGGCGCGGGCGGCGGAGGCCGCGCCCGCGGGCCGGCGGCGGCCGGCGGGGCGGCGAGCGCGTCCTCGCCCTGGCGCGACGGTCCGTTCCTCGCCCTGATGGGCCTGGTCACCCTGCTCGCGCTCGTGCTGTTCCAGGTCTGGGGCACCTACGCGCTCACCCTGCGCGAGCTGTACCGGCTGACCGAGGACCGGATCGGGCTGCTGTTCGCGATCAACACCCTGATCATCGTCGCGGTCGAGATGGCGGTGGTCACCGCGCTCGCCCGCCGCGACCCGCTGCGGGTGGCGGCGGCGGGGGCGCTGCTGCTCTGCCTCGGGCTCGGGCTGACGCCGCTCGCCACGAGCTTCGCGTTCGCCGCGTTCGCGGTGGTGGTCTGGACCCTGGGCGAGATGCTCGCGATGCCGCTCACCGAGGGGATCGTCGCCAACCGCGCCGGCGCCGGCGCCAGCGGCCGCTACATGGGCGTCTTCGCGGCCACCTTCTCGCTCGCTTTCGTCGCCGCTCCGGCGCTCGGCACCGCGGTCTACTCACGCTTCGGCCCGGTCGCCGTGTGGGCCGGCGCGGCGGCCGCCGGCCCGCTGATCGCCGCCGGCTGCCTGGCGCTGGCGCCGCGCTTCCGGACGCCGGCGGCGCCAGCCGCGCTGCCGTAGCCGCTACTCGACCGCCGTCGTCCAGGCCGAGGTGTCACCCGACTCGAAGCCGTCGGCGAAGAGCAACGGGGTCGCGGGCAGGTCGAAGTCGATGCCGGTGGTCGCGACGCCGTCCATTACCGGCACCGGGGTGCCGGTGGTCGGGTCGCAGAGGAGGTCCGGGCAGGGGATGTCATCGTACAGCTCGCCGATCTCCTTCTGCAGGTCCGTGGCGAGGACGAAGTAGGTGCCGGCGTCGAGCGCGGTGAAGGAGTAGAACCCGCCCCCTCGCGAGAGGCCGAATCCGCGCTGCGAGCCGGCCTCATCGAATAGGTGGACCCGCATTCCGGGCAGCGGCTGCCCGGTTGCCTCCTCGGTGACCTGGCCGTGCACGCTCCCCCGCATGGTCAGAGCGAAGTCGATGCCGGCCGTGGTGCCGCCCAGGACCACCGACACCGGCGTCCCGGTGGTCGGATCACAGCCGGGGGAGAACGGACATGGGATGTCGTCGTACAGCTCCCTCACGTGCTCGAAGGAAGACGCGGTGACGAAGTAGGTGCCGGCGTCGAGCCCCTCGGCCAGGTACAGCCCGTTGCCGTCGGTCTCGGCGTTGGTCACGAATTCACCCATCGAGTTCCAGACCGCGATGTCGGCGAGCGCGATCGGCAGCCCGCTCACCTCGTCGGTCACCTGTCCCGCGATGCGCCCCTTGAGATCGAGCGCGAAGTCGATGCCGGAGACCTCGCCGCCGATCCCGATCGCGATCGGGGTGCCGGTGGACGGATCGCAGCCGGCGGGAGGTCCACCCGGGCACGGCAGGTCGTCGTACAGCTCGGAGTCGTGCGTCGACGAGGTGACCGTGACGAAGTGGGTTCCCGGGTCGAGGCCGACCAGCTCGTACTGCCCGGACGAATCCGTGGTGCCCACCGCCGTCTGGATGCCGTTCACGTCCCAGGCGTCGACCTGCAGGGACTCGAGCGGCCCCCCGGTGCCGGACTCGGTGACCGTACCCCGGATCGTGCCGCGGGCATCGAGCGCGAAGTCGATGCCCGAGGTGACGGCGTCGAGCTGAACCGCCACCGGCGTCCCGGTGGTCGGATCGCAGCCGGGCGGGAAGCCGTTGGGACAGGGGATGTCGTCGTACAGTTCGGCGCGATGGGTGAAGAGCGCCGCGGTGACGAAGTAGGTGCCGGCGGTGAGAAGTCCGAGCTCGTAGTCCCCGGAGCCGTCGGTGGCGGCGGCGGCGACATACTGCCCGAAGCCGTTGAACCCCCTGACGATGACGCCCGGGATCCCGGTGGCGGTCAGCGAGTCCTCGACCCGCCCGGTGATCCGGCCGAGCCGATGCAGCTCGTAGTCGATCCCCGGCGTGGTGGCGCCGGGCGTGACCGCCACCGGCGTGCCGGTCGTCGGGTCACAGGAAGGGTGGCACGGGATGTTGTCGTACAGCTCCTGGAAATAACCCACCGCCAAGGTCCGGACGAAATACACACCGACCGGGAGGCCGCCGATCTCGTAGTCACCCAGGGCGTTGGTGAACCCGGATTCGACTTGGCCACCCTCGACGTTGAAGACCAGGACCTCCTCGAAAGCCACCGGCGCGCCACCGGTCTCTGTCACCGTGCCGGCCAGGCCGCCCATGCCTTCGAGGTCGAACTCGATCCCCGTGGTGGTCGTGCCGACCATCGCCGGGATCGCGGTTTCCGTGGCCGGACTGCTAGCCGTGGCCGCGCCGGCGAGCGGCGGAGCCAGCAGGGCGAGGGCAGCGAGGACGATCGGAACGGCGGAGGGCAGGGCCCCGTAGCGACGCGGAGACATCGGTCTATCTCATCCGAGAATGGTCGCGACAGCGAAAAGAACTCGGAGCCGGCATCATCGCACGAAAAAGGCAGCCCGTGTCGACACCTTGCGGGACTTTCTCTCCCGGCCGCTACTCCGCTCCGGCCGCTACTCGACCGTGGTCGTCCGGGCTGAGTCCCGAGGCGGATTGGACCGCCCCCGGGCTTGCCGATACCATACTGAACCGTCATGGAATTGGAGGGCGGAACAGCCCTCGTCACCGGCGGCGGCGTGCGGCTGGGGCGCGCGATCGCGCTCGCGCTGGCGCGCGCCGGCTGCGACGTGGTCGTCCACTACAACCGCTCGGCCGGCCCCGCCGAGGCGACCCGCGAAGAGGCCGAGCGCCTCGGCGTCAGCGCCCACGCCGTCGGCGCCGACCTCGCCGACCCGGCGGCGGCGGAGTCGCTGGTCGCGGCGGCGGTCGAACGCTGCGGCCGGCTCGACGTGCTCATCAACAGCGCCGCGGTCTTCCCCCCCGGCGACACCCTCGCGGCGAGCGGCGCCGCGGAGTTCGACGCGCTCGTCGCGGTCAACCTGCGCGCCCCGTACCTGCTGTGCCGCGCGTTCGCCGCCGCCCGCCGGCCGGGCGCGCCGGGGCGGATCGTCAACGTGCTCGACGCCCGCGTGCGCCGCCCGGGCGTCGACCATCCGGTCTACCGGCTGACCAAGCGGGCGCTGTGGGCGCTGACCGAGGACCTGGCGCTGGCGCTCGCCCCCGACATCACGGTCAACGCGGTCGCGCTCGGCGCGATCCTGCCGCCGCCCGGAGAGGACGACGCCTACCTCGAGCGCCTCGCCGCCGAGCAGGTGCCGCTGCGCCGCCCCGGCTCGGCCGAGATCGTCGCGGAAAACGTCCTCCACCTCCTGCGCCAGGACTTCGTCACCGGCGCCGTGGTGCCCCTCGACGGCGGGCAGTTTTTATAGGGGACGGCGGCTTCGCCGCCGCGCGCCTGTGGGCGCGGGGCCGCGCCGAGCGAGCCTCGAAGGAGCGGCCCGGCCCCTGGGGGCCGGGCTCGTCTGTGTAGCTACCAACGGAACGCCGTCGCCGCGGCGCGCCGTTCGAACAGGTCGAACAGCTCGCGGGCGGTGGCGCGGGCGAGGTAGCGGACGTGGAGGCGGTGGCTGGCCATGCCGGCGCCGGCGGTGTCGAGGGCGAGCGTGGCCATGCCCCAGCGGCGGTCGAACGGGCTCTCGGCGAGCGCCACCGCCTGGACCTTGGAGCTGCGCGCGACGGTCGTCCGCCGCCACAGCCCGCCGCTGCGGTAGAGCACGTCGTCCTCGGTGACAGCCCAGGCGAGGCGGCGGATGCGCAGGCGGGCGACCCAGACGCCGAGCGCGGCGAGCGGCACGAACGCGGCGAGGCCCCACCACGGCGAGCCGCCGCCGGCGCGCGCCGCGAGCGCGACCGCGAGGCCGAAGACCGCGGCCGAGATCAGCCGCGCGCGCCGCATCCGCCGC
>CAZNIX010000167.1:0-9661 GCA_964573125.1 uncultured Thermoanaerobaculia bacterium | reverse complement strand
CGGCCCGCCGCCCGACGGCACCGCCCGCGCGGTCGCCGCCGCGGTCGACCGCGCGCTCCGCGGCGGGGCTCGCGCGGCGCCGGTGCTCGGCGTCCACGTCGTCGACCTCGCGACCGGCGACGAGCTGGTCGACCGCCGCGCCGACCAGCTCCACGTCGTCGCCTCCAACACCAAGCTCGTCACCACCGCCGCGGCGCTCGACGCGCTCGGGCCGGGGTACCTGTTCGAGACCCGGCTCGCGATGCGCGGGCCGGTCGCCGAGGGCGTCCTCGACGGCGACCTGGCGGTGATCGGCGGCGGCGACCCCGGGATCTCCGGCCGCCAGTTCGACGGCGACCCCTACGCCGTGTTCAAGCGCTGGGCGGCGGCGCTCTCCGCGCGCGGCGTCACCCGTGTGCGCGGCGACCTCTATCTCGACCACGGCCTCTTCGCCGGGCCGGTGACCCACCCCGACTGGCCCGAGCGCGGCCGCGACAAGTGGTACCAGGCGCCGGTGGCCGCGCTCTCGTTCAGCGACAACTGCGTGCTGGTCAAGATCCGGCCGGCGAGCACGGTCGGCGCGCCGGCGCGCGTCGAGCTGGTGCCGCCGCTGCCGCGCTTCGGCCCGACCAACCGCGTGAGCACCACCGCCTCGGTGCGGAGCCACAGCGCCGGCGTGCGGCGCGCCGAGGGGAGCGACGAGCTGACCGTGTTCGGCGCCGTCTACCGGCGCGCCGACCCGCTCGAGACCTGGGTCTCGGTCGCCGACCCGGTGACCTACTTCGGCGCCGCGATGGTCGACGCGCTCGCCGGCGAGGGGATCGCGGTCGAGGGCGACCTGGCGCCGGTCGAGCGGCTGCCGGGGCTGATCTGGGAGGGGGTGGCGGTCCACCGGAGCGATCTTCTGACCGCGGTGCAGGTGACCAACAAGCGGAGCCAGAACTTCTACGCCGAGAGCCTGATCAAGCTCCTCGGCGCCGAGAGCTGCGGCCGCGGCTCGTGGGCGGCGGGGCTGCGGGCGGCCGAGGGCTTCCTCGCGCGGGCCGGCCTCGAGCCCGGCACCTACTCGATGGCCGACGGCTCCGGCCTCTCGCGCGAGAACCGCTTCACCCCGCGCCAGCTCACGACGCTCCTGCGCTTCATGGTCCGCCACCGCTGGGGGCCGGAGTTCATCCGCTCGCTGCCCTACAGCGGCGAGGAGGAGCTGTCCTGGAAGGACCGCCTCGCCGCGCCCCCCTACGGCGGCAACGTCTTCGCCAAGACCGGCACGCTGCTCGGCGTCTCGACCCTCTCCGGCTACGCCAAGGGCCGCTCGGGCCGCTACTACGCGTTCTCGATCCTGTGCAACCGCGTGCCCAGCGCCTGGGAGGCGCGCCGGCTCCAGGACCGGATCGTCGCCGCCGTGATCGACGCCGGCTGACGCCGGCCGCCGCCGGCGGCTGGCCGGCTCGGCGGTGAGCCACGGCTTATACTCGGCTCCCGTCACGTTCCGCTAGCCCCTGCGACGAGCGCCCGCCATGGACTCCATGCTGCCGATCAACATCGACGACCTCCTCCACCAGCGAGGCGTCGAGGGCACCCGGATCGAGTTCAAGGCCTCCTGGAACGAGGGCCCGGTGGCCGACCAAGTGCTCCGGACTATCTGCGCGTTCGCCAACGACTACCTGGAAGCCAACGGTGGCTTCGTCGTGCTCGGCGTCGAGGAGCGCTCGGGAACCGCCGTGCTACCGCCCAAGGGGCTCGACCCGGAGGATCTCACGGCCATCCAGAAGTCGATCCGCGGCCAGTGCCGGCGAATCCAGTCGGAGTGCGAGGTCATCCCGAGCCACGAGGTCGTGGACGACCGCCATCTGCTGGTGCTCTGGGTTCCCGCCAGCGAGGATCGCCCGCACGCCGCGCCGGTCTCGCGCAACAGCAAGGAGCGCCGGACATACATCCGCCTGGGCGCGGAAACGGTGGAGGCGAGCCACAGACACCTCCAGGAGCTCATCCGCCGCAAGGGGAAAACGCCCTTCGATGACCGCCCGGCGCCGAACTTCGTCCTCGCGGACCTGCGTGCCAGTCTGGTCCGCGAGTTCCTCCGCGTGGTTCGCTCGGGTCTGCTCGACGAGCCGGACGACGGCGAGATCTACCGCCGGCTTCGGCTCACCGCCCGGCTCAACGGGCGCGAGGTGCCCCGCAATGTGGCGCTCATGTTCTTCAGCGACGATCCGGAGCGCGCCTTCCCCGGCGCCCGGATCGACATCGTCCAGCTCGCGCAGGGAGGCGACGTGGGCGACGAGCGGAGCTTTCGCGGTCCGCTGCATCGGCAGCTCCACGACGCGGTGAGCTACCTCAAGCAGCGGATCGGGCGGCATGTGGAGAAGGTCGCAGGCCGGGCCGAGAGCGAGACCTGGGCCAGCTACCCGTTCGCCGCCATCGACGAGGCGATCGGCAATGCCGTCCACCATCGCGAGTACGACCGGCATCCGGAGCCGACCAAGGTCTGCCTCTACGACGATCGCATGGAGATCACCAGCTATCCCGGGCCCGTGTCCGGCGTGGAGCCCGAGCACTTCGAGCCCGAGGCGAAGCCGCCGCTGGTGCCCGGACGCAACCGGCGCATCGGCGAGCTGCTCAAGGAGCTGCGCCTGGTCGAGATGTGGGGCACCGGCGTGCGCAAGATCCATCGCGACATGGCCGACAACGGCTCGCCGCCTCCGCGCTTCGAGTTCGACGAGGAGCGGACCTACTTCCGGGTGGTGCTCCCGATCCACCCCGGCGCGGCGCCGCCAGCGACCAGCCCGCGGCCGATCGCCGCGCGCGACGGGCTGGTCCTGGTCGCCATCGGCGCCGAGTCGATCCAGCTTCCGGTGGTCCACGCCTCGCTGTCCGCTCTCGAGCTGAGCGAGGCGCGCGTCCTGGTCGACTACACCGTCCCCGACTACCTCGATACCGACCCCGAGCGCTTCGAGGCCGAGGCGAAGCGAATCCGCAACGCCCTGCGGGACCCGATCGAAGACCCGGAGGTGGCCCGCCTCCACCTTTTCTACCGCGGTCCGATCGCGATGGGGCCGCTGCTCGGAGCGATCCTCGCGACGGCCGCCAAGCCGGTTGTCGTGTACCATTACCACGACGGCCGGTACAGTCGGGCCTACGTGCTCGACAGGAGGTTCCTCAAGGCCAAAGACTGAATACGAGATCGGGACGGCGACCCGGGTACGACGGGGAAACGGCTTGTTCCCAGGCCCTCCACCGCGCGAGCGGTGGCAGCAAATCGGGTGAATTGCCGGAAAGTCCGGGGACGGATGACCGGCAGCCAAGGCCGGCACGGAGGAGACGATCCGAGGGGCCGGCAAGGTTCAGAGACTAGGATCCGAGCGAAAGCGGTAACGATCCCACGAGCGCCCGACATCTCGCGCGCGACGAGCGGCCGGCGAGATGATGAGATAGTCCGTTCTGCCGCGATGATCCGCTGGTCGTGAAACGGCAGAAGCCGGAGATAAAGAGCTCCGGCGATAACAGAGCCACCGGCTAAAGATCCTCCCCGCCGGCCTGATCGAGTTGCCGATTCACGCCTTCTGCGCCCTTGCGCCTGCCCCCGGGAGTTCTGTAACCGTGACCACCGCCGCCCCGCCCAAGCCGGTCGACCACCGGGAGCTGATGAAGAAGGTCGAGCGCGTGGTCGCGGCGATCGACCAGACCGAGGACCTGTGCGACACCGTCCATAGCTCGGTCGATCGGCTGCTTTCCGAGTTCCGTGACGAGTTGGGGCTCTTTGCGGGGCGGCTCTATCGCCGCCAGGGGCCGGACTACGTGCTCGACCGCACGTTCGGCCGGCCGGCGGCGAGCCCGCTCGGGCTGACCCTGCCGCGCCGCTACCCGCCGGTCGAGCTGGTGCTCGAGCGCGGCGCGGTCTACATGGACCGCGACGACCCGCGCACCGACCCCGAGCTCGAACGCCGGCTCGGGGTCGAGGAGTTCGTCGCCATCGAGGTCGGCGACGGCGACTACCTGCTCGCGTTCGACGTCGCCCCCGGCCACGACCGCGAGGACGTGCTGTTCTCGCTCGGCATCCTGCGCCACACCGTCAACCAGAAGCTGCGCCAGGAGCGGATCGCCGGGGTGTTCAACGAGGCGCGCAAGATCCAGCTCTCGATCCTCCCCCGTCGCAGCCCCGAGTACGCGGGCTTCGACATCGCCGGCCGCAACGAGCCGATGGCGAGCGTCGGCGGCGACACCTACGACTACATCCGGATCAGCTCGAAGATCCTCGGCGTCGCGATCGCCGACGTCTCCGGCCACGGGCTGCCCGCCGCGCTCCAGGTGCGCGACGTCTACATGGGCCTGCGCATGGGGCTGGCGCGCGACTACAAGATCGTGCGCACGGTCGAGCGGCTCAACGCGATCATCCACCAGTCGACGCTGACCAGCCGCTTCGTCTCGATGTTCTACGGCGAGCTCGAGCCCAACGGCAGCTTCATCTATGTCAACGCCGGCCACGTCTGGCCGTTCCACCTCGCGGCCGGCGGCGAGGTGCGCTTCCTCAAGGAGGGCGGGCCGGTGCTCGGGCCGCTGCGCGAGGCCGAGTACGAGCGCGGTTTCTTGCGCATCGAGCCGGGCGACCTGGTCGTGCTCTACACCGACGGCGTCACCGAGACCCTGAGCGACGCCGCGCCCGGGGAGACGCCCGAGGAGTACGGCGTCGACCGCCTGGTCGCGCTCTGCCGCGAGCGCCGCGCCCAGCCCGCCGCCGCGCTGGTCGCCGCGATCCTCGACGAGGTCAAGACCTTCTCCGGCGACCGCCCGGTCGCCGACGACCGCACGGTGGTGGTAATCCGGCGGCCGGAGTAGGGGCGGTGCACGGGGACTTCGCTCCGTCCCGGCGGGGTCGAAGTGCTACACTGAGGCGCCAAGCAGCACGAGCGGACGAGCGCGGCCGCGCGCCGGCGGGTGATCTCGGAGTGGCGGTTGCGCCGAGGGAGACCCGTATGGAGCCGCAGCCGATCACACCGCGTTTCCCCGTGTCTCCGCTTCGAGCGGGAGGCGCGGTACTCCTTGTCGGCGCCCTCCTGGCCGCCACGCCCGCGTCGGCCCTCGAGCCCTCCGAGCTGAGGCAGCTCTACCAGGCGCAGGGCGACGTGCGGGCGGTCGGCGGCGCCATGCTCGGCTGGTCGCTCGACCAGTCCGACGACCTGCCCCCGGCGCCGCCGGCGACGGTCGACGTCACCACCGTGCCGGTCGTCTCGCGCCCCGCGCTGGAGGCGATCCTGGTCCCCGACTACATCGACGAGATCCCCGACCTCGACCCTTGGGGCAACCCTTACGAGTACCGGTTCGATCCGTCCTGGAGCGGCTCGGGCTCCTACGGCGGGGCGCGCTCGGCCGGTTCGGACGGCGTCTTCGAGGGCACGGTCTACAAGCTCGGCGAGACGCTCGAGGCGTCCGAGGACCTCCTGCGCTGGGACGGGGACTTCGTGCGGCAGCTCGGCGCTCCGTTCCGATCGCTGACCGATGCTCACTTCCGGGTGCGGCAGCAGATCACCCTTTTCGAGATAACGATCGTCGCCTGGTTGTGGACCCAGTGGCCTCTGCCGGCGGTGCCGACCCCCCTGGCGGGGACCGTCGACCTCTCCCTCTACGAGCCGATCAGCGCCGCCGACCTGCGGGCGGTGCTCGCTCCCTTCGTCTGGGTCTTGGATCTGTCGGAGTACGACCCCTGGGGCCATCCGTGGGACTACTACCTGGACTCCGACCCGCCGTTCGAGGTGCCACTGGTCGCGATCCGCTCCCGCGGGCGGGACGGCGTCGCCGAGGGGGACATCTACACGGTGGGCACTTTTCCGGCGCTCGACTTCGATCGCGACGTCGTCGTCGCCGACCTCGTCGAGGTCCAGTACCCGGCCGGCTCGGACGCGTTGATCTTCGTCGACGACTTCGAACGCGGCGACGCGCGCTTCTGGACCGACTGGTCGCCCTGACGGTGCCTCAAGCACCGGGCGCCGGCCCGCGCTCGACGCTCTCGACGATCTCGATCTCCTGCCGCAGCTTGATCACGGCGCCCGCCGGGTAGACCCCCGGCCGAAGCTGGACGCCCGGGTAGACCTCGGTCTCGCGGCCGACCACCACGCCGGGGTGGAGCACGCTGTTGCAGCCGGTCTTGACCCCGTCGCCGAGGATCGCGCCGAGCTTGCGCCGGCCGGTCGGGAGGCGCGGCCCGGCGCCGTGGGGCGCGGGCGGGATCGCGATCGCGCGGCCGTCGTGGCGGAAGTTCGAGAGGATCGAGCCGGCGCCGAGGTTGACGCCGGCGCCGAGCACCGAGTCGCCGACGTAGGCGAGGTGGGGCGCCGCCGCGCCGGCGAATAGGATCGAGCGCTTGATCTCGGTGTTGGCGCCGACCACCGCGCGGTCGCCGATCCAGCAGCCGCCGCGGACGTAGGCTCCGGGGCGGACCTGGACGTCGCGGCCGATCCAGACCGGCCCTTCGATCACCGCCCCCGGGTGGATGCGGGTGCCGCGACCGATCGCGATGCGGTCGCCGGCGAGGTGGAAGTCGGGCCCGAGCGGGATCTCGATCGCGTCAAACGGCAGCGCCGCCAGCGCCTCCTCGAGCGCGGCGCCGAGCAGCTCCCAGGGCGCCTCGGGGTCGAAGCGCGCGCGAAACGGGTCCGGCGGCTCGGCGAACAGCTGCGGCAGGCTCACGGCGGGGGATTGTACGTTTTTCGAGCGGGCTTCGCCGCCACCCGCCCGTAGCCGTGCGCCCGCACGCCGCGGCGCGCCTTTGGGCGGCGGCCCGGCGCGGTTGTACAATCCCCGCCACTGGCGTCTCGCCTGCAAACCACCGCGGCGCCGTCACGGCCCGCGTCGACCCGGCGGCCGGAGATCCTCCGACCGGCCGGTAGGAGGGGTGAACCGTGAACCGTCCGGATGATCCCGCGTTCCGCCGCGGCCTGCGCGGCATGTTCGTCGCCTGCGTTTCCCATGCCGCTCCGATCGCCGCCCTGATCGCCGTTCTCGCCGCCGGTCCGCCGGCGGCGGCCGCCCAGGAGGAGGCCCAGCCGGCGCCGGCCGCGGAGGCGCCGGCCGCGGAGGAGGAGGCCGCCGCGCCGACGCCGACCGAGACCGTCAAGGAGGTGATCGTGGTCACGGCGTCGCGTTCGGAGCAGAGCCTGCACGACGCCCCGGCGTCGATGACCGTGCTCTCGGCCGCCGACATCGAGGCGATCCCGACCGACGACTACGGCGACCTGCTGCGCAACGTCCCCGGCCTCAACGTCTCGCAGATGAGCGCGCGCGACATCCAGATCACCGGCCGCGGCGCCACCTCGAGCCTCGCGACCAGCGAGCTGGTGCTGCTCGACGGTCGCACCCTCTACCTCGACTTCTTCGGTTTCGTGATGTGGGACTTCCTGCCGATCAACCCGGGCGAGATCAAGCAGATCGAGGTCGTGCGCGGGCCCGGCAGCGCGGTGTGGGGCGCCAACGCGCTGTCCGGCGTGATCAACCTGATCACCAAGTCGCCGGCCGAGATCGCGGGCACCAGCGTGCTGCTCGGCGCCGGCGAGCTGTCGACCGCGCTCGGCAGCATCACTCACGCCGGGGTGAGCGACGCCTGGGGCTACAAGCTCTCGGGCGGCTACTACGAGCAGGACCCCTACCCGCGCCCGACCGGCCTGGTCCCGGGCACCACCACGCCGTACCCGCCGTTCGAGAACAGCGGCACGGCCCAGCCCAAGGTCGACCTCCGCTTCGACCGAGACGGCGGCGACAACTCGCTGTGGACGTTCGGCGCCGGCTACGCCGGCACCGACGGCATCATCCATTCCGGGATCGGCCCGTTCGACATCGACAGCGGCACCTCGCTCTCCTACGCCAAGCTCGGCTACCGCCGCGGCGCCTTCCAGCTCACCGCGTTCGGC
Source organism: uncultured Thermoanaerobaculia bacterium (assembly GCA_964573125.1). GTDB lineage: Bacteria > Acidobacteriota > Thermoanaerobaculia > Multivoradales > JBCCEF01 > CAVSQV01. The sequence continues at coordinate 1,784 of CAZNIX010000167.1, read as the reverse complement.
AACGTGCTCGACGGCGACGCCCAGAACCTGCTCACCGTCGGCCCCGACGGCCTGCCGATCCCGCTCGGGTTCTCGAGCGAGACCGTCGATCTCGGCCTGACCCACAGCTTCGCGGCCGGCGGGCGCCACCTCGTCACCTGGGGCGCCAACGCGCGCAAGAACGACTTCGACCTGACGATCGCCCCGGAGGGCGACAACCGCGACGAGCTGGGGGCGTTCCTCCAGGGCGAGCTGGCGCTCGGCGATCACGTGCGCTGGCTGATCGGCTCGCGGGTGGACGACATCGACCCGATCGGCACCGTGGTCTCGCCGCGCACCAGCCTGATGCTCTCGCCGAACCCGGACCACACGTTCCGGCTGTCCTACAACCAGGCGTTCCGGGCGCCGTCGCTGGTCAACAACTACCTCGACATCACGATCGTCAACCTCGTGCTGCTGCCGGCGATCCCGCCGCTCTCGCAGTTCCCGATGCCGTTCATCTTCCCGAGCGCGGTCGACGGCAACCGGGCGCTCCAGGAGGAGCAGCTCGACGCCTACGAGGTCAGCTACACCGGCACCTTTCCGAACCGGGTGACGCTCACCGCCGCGGCCTACCGCAACGAGACCACGGACTCGATCGACTTCTTCACCGCCGACACCTACGGCGTCGCCAACCCGCCGCCCGGCTGGCCGTTCCCGACCTTCCTGCTGGCGTTGCCGCCGCCCAACGGATTCGGCGGCGTCTTCCCCTCCCAGTTCAGCTACCGCAACGTCGGCGAGGTGATCGACCGCGGGGTCGAGATCTCGCTCCAGCAGCGGCCGTCGCCGGAGTGGTCGTGGTTCCTCAACTACTCTTGGCAGGATGAGCCGGAGGTGACCGGCATCCCGATCGACGAGGTCAACCTGCCGCCCGAGAACCGCGCGAACTTCTCGCTCGCCTACGACGCCGGGCGCTGGTTCGTCAACGGCAACCTCAACTACCAGGACGAGGCGTTCTGGACCGACGTGCTCGACTCCCGCTTCCACGGCCCGACCGACGCGTTCACCCAGATCAACCTCGGCGCCGGCGTCCGCCTCGCGGACGACCGCGTGACGCTCTCGGTCCAGGCGCAGAACGTCACCGACGAGGACGTGCAGCAGCACGTCTTCGGCGACATCCTCGAGCGCAAGGTGATCGGCCAGGTGAGATTCGATTTCTAGGCGCCGACCTCGAGGGCGACAGCCGCCGCCAGCCGGGCGGCGGCGAGGAGGGTGTCGCGGTCGAGGAGGTCGGCCGAGTCGGCCGCGGTGTGGACGGCGAGGGTGGCGCGGCCGAGCCGGCCGCTGGTCAGGGTCAGGCAGGGGAGCCCGCGGTGGGCGAACGGGATGGCGTCGACGCCGTGGCCGGGCGGCAGGAGCACCCGCCGCAGCGGCAGGCCGAGCCGCGCGGCCTGGCGGCGGGCGGCGGCGGCGAGCGCCGGCGCGAACGCCCGGCCGAAGCCGTACCATTCGAGCGCGACCAGCCGCCCGGGGTTGCCGGCGCCGTCGAAGTTGAGCGCGGCGACCGGCGCCGCCGCCAGCTCCTCGGCGTGACGGTCGAGCCAGCGCATGGCGCCGACCATGTGGTCCTCCTCGGCGCCGGGGGAGAGGACGATCAGCTCGACGTCGGGCGGCAGGTGCGCGGGGAGCGCCCGCGCCAGCTCGCACAGGATGCCCAGCGATCCGGCGTTGTCGACGCCGCCCGGCGACTCGTCGCCGCTGCGCAGCGTGGCGAGGACGGCGAGCGCGGCGGCGGCCGCGAGCCCGGCGGCCGCGGCCGGCCCGGC
>CAZNIX010000166.1:0-9698 GCA_964573125.1 uncultured Thermoanaerobaculia bacterium | reverse complement strand
GCTCGCGCCGGCGGCGCTCCTCCTGCTCGCCGCCTGTCTCGCGGCCGGCTGGCTCCCGGCCCGCCGCGCCGCCCGCCTCGACCCCGCCGCCACCCTCCGCGGCGAGTGACGCCGGGGTGGCGGCGCGCGAACCTCACGCGCGCGCGGTCGCCGACTCCGCGTAGGTGCGGATCAGGTCGTCGAGGTTGTTCTCCCAGTAGGCGCTGCGGCGCTCGAGGGCACGCGGGGTGAAGTACTCGATCGCCTCGCGGTTGAGCATCGGCTCGCCGCCGTACCAGTCGGTGTAGAGCTTGCGGTGGCCCTTGGCGGCGACCTGCCGCTCGCTTGCCCGCGGTCTGTTCACCGCCGGCGGTGGACAGACCGGCGACCTTGCTGGCGCGCGGGCCTTGCCCGCGCGCCAGCTAAAACTCGTAGACCCGCCCCTGCTCGAGGAAGTCGAGGTCGGGGTTGCCGAGCGCGCGCACCTCCTCGCGGACGCGCTCGGCGCGCGGCGGCTTGAGGTGGTGGATCAGGACCGGCACCTTCTTGTCCAGCTTCTCGAGCTCGCGCTCGAGGGTGCGCGGGGTGAGGTGCAGCGAGAGGTCGGCGATCTGTTGGTAGGCGTTGTCGAAGCTGGTCTCCAGGCACACCGCCGCCAGCCCCGGGGTGCGGTTGGCGACCTCCCACAGCTTCTGGGTGGGCCCGGTGTCGCTCGACCACACCACCACCCGGCCGCGGTGTTCGATGACGAAGCCGAAGGTCGGGATGGTGTGGCTGACCGCGATCGGGGTGAAGGTGACGCCGTCGAGCGTCGCCGGCACCCCCTCCTTCAGCTCGTGGAAGCGCACCACCGGCAGCAGGTGGTTGGGCAGGCGGGTGAAGTCGGGCCAGGTGTCGTTGTTGAACAGATGGCGGCGCAAGGCGTAGGCGGTCGCGGCCGAGGTGTAGACGTCGATCGCGCGGTCGATCCTGCCGAACACGTTCTCGGCGAAGAACGGCAGCGACGTGGTGTGGTCCAGGTGGGAGTGGGTGACCAGGATCGAGTGGATCCCGACCTGCTCCTCGATCGGCAGCGCCTGGCTGAGCGACCCGGCGTCGAGCGCGATCGCGCCGTTGATCCGCAGGCAGGTCATGCGGCAGCCCGGGCTCTCGCCGCCGTACGCCCCCAATACCTCGATGCGCATATGTAGAGAGATTGTAGCGGAAAGCGCCACGCCGCCGTCGGCGGCCGGCTCCGAGGCCCCCGGTGTCCGCAGCTCGAACGCGCCTGCCCCGCGGTGGCGCGCGGACGCGCTAGCGCCCGGCGGCGATCTCGGCCCGCAGAGCGGGGTCGAGATCATCGAGGACGAGGCCGATGTGGGCGGCCCGGTTGACCAGGTCCGGGCTGCCAGGCCGTATGCCGAGATGATGCAGACCGACCACCCGGCGGCTTTCGAACAGCATTACTGGCGAGCCCGAGCTGCCGCCGATGGTGTCGCACTGGTGCCCGAAGTCGGTCAGGGTGCCGTCGCGCCCGGCCACCTCAACGCCGTCGACCTCGCAGTCGGCGATCGAGACCTGCTGGGGCTCGCCGCCAGGGTGCTGGACGATCAGGAGCTGGGCGCCGTCGGGCGGGCGGGTCGGATCGAGCTGCAGCGGCACTCGGCCGACGCACCGCGCCAGCCGCACAACCGAGTAGTCGAGGGCGATGTCGGTCGCCAGGAGCTGATCGAGCCGGAGCGTGGTGGTCTCGGCATCCGGTGCATCGAAGTCGAAATCGACCAGGGCGGATTGCCGCTCGCTGTCGCTGGCGATGCAATGCTGGTTGGTCAGCATGAGGTCGGCGGTGATCAGGAAGGCGGTGCAGACGTAGACCTGGCCGTCATCGCCGACGAAGCGTAGCCGCGCCACGGCCCGCCCGATCTGCCGGATCCACTCGTCCTGGCCGACGATCGACGCGAGCTGGTTGACGCCGGTGATCGATACCGGGGTCACCTTGGCCGTGCGCACCGCGACGCGGTCGATCTTCAGCTCCAGCCCGGACCGCGGGACGAGGCTGTGGACCTCGACGATCGCACGCTCGCCGGCGATCTCGGCGGACCAGAACCCGGCCCCCTTCTCTGCCCCCGCCCAGGTCGACCACGCGGAGGTGCCTGCGGGGTCGGTGATCCGGACTCCCCATCCCTCGCCTTCGTGTAGGACCGCGAAGTGGATCCTCAGGCTCTCGGCACCGGACTCGAGAACCTCCTGCCGGAAGACGACGCCGACCCCCTCGGCGAGTGGGAAGAGTGGCAGGTCCACCTCCCTGGTCACGCCGATCTGGGTCAGGACCCGCCGTCGCTCGGCGGCGAGATCCTGTCCCTCGGCCAGGCAAGGAACCTGCGAGATCGCGAGGGCGACCGAAACCAGCGCGAAGACCGCGCGCTTGCTTCTAGGTCCAGGGCTCATAGGTGCTCCTCCCATTGGATGTGGTAGGGGCCTCCCTGGATGTACTCCTCGATCTGAGTGATCGACAGACCGTCGTCGCATCCGGGGTCCGGCCGGAACTCCCGCTCCGCTTCCTCGAATCGCTCGAAGCTCGAGCATTCGATCTTCAACCGAATCGAGCGGGGGGGCTTCTTCGCGTCCTCGAGCACCGCGTCGAGCAGGATCTTGAGATGCTCTGTCACGGCCTCGCGAAACACCACCCGGTACTTGCCGTCCGGCCGCCTCTGGAGCGACAGAATGCGGCTAAACTGGATCTTCTCCGGGGCAATCCGCCCGTCGCCATGACGCTCGTAGTAGCTGGGCGTGTTGGCGACGACGATCTGCGGATCGTTCGCTGCCTCGAACGAGTGGAGCTGACCGAGCTGCGCACCGGTGGTGGTCCTCAGGAGGTTGCGGCGGGGGAACAGGACCGCGTCACCGAAATCCAGCCTTCCGCCCCACACCTTTCCGAAGTACGCCGGGTTCCACTCGGCGGTCGCGATCAACCGGGCCTTGGCGTCGCCCGGCTCGAACCGGGCGCCGAACCAGTCGACCAGCAAGGCCGCCGCGGCGGCGACCTGGGGTGCGGCCTGCGAGGTACCGGTGGCCGGACCGAACCGGTGCAGCGCGGAAGCGCTGACGACCGCCTCGCCGGGCGCGACCAGATCGACGTAGCGCCGGCCGAAGTTGGCGCCCGGGCGGAACCCCTCGGAGGTCTCGATCTCGGGGAGGATGACGCCGTCCCAGTCCGAAGCGGTGACCGTGATCACGTTCGGTATCGCGCCCCAGCATGCTGGCGCCGGCAACGCCGCCGCCTGATCGAGGTCGCTGCCGGAGTTGCCGGCCGCGGCCACGAAGAGCGCACGTCTCTCGTATCGGCGGATCAGCCGCTTCAGCTCCTCCTGCGGCCCGGCGAACTCCTGGCTGACATTGAAGACTCGGGTCTGGGCTTCTTCCGCCTTGACGATCTGCCTGTGGACCGCGTCGTTCAGGTCGATCAGAACCAGACGCGCCCGCGGCAGCAGCCCGGACCAGCACTCGTCAGCGCGGCCGGCGATCAGGGCCGCGACGTGGGTGCCGTGGTGCGCCTCGGGCGAGAAGGTCGCGAGATCGTCGAGCGCCAGATCGCCGAGCGCGAAGGTGGCCGCGTCGGGCTGCGCGACGAGCTCGAGATCCTGAGCTGCGTACCAGGTCGGGTGGTCGGAGTCGAGGCAGAAGACCTGGTGGGTCTTGAAGACCGTGGTCGCGTGCTCGAGGACGCCGACGCGAACCTCCTTGCTCGGCAGCGCCGAGTCGAGGGCCTCGCCGGTGGCGCTGTTCGGATAGTGGATGGCCTCGAACCACCGCGCCTTCTCCGCCCGGAGCCGCTCGCACGGGGTTTCGCCGTCGTGGTCGTCGCCCGGCTCGTACGCCGGCGCGGGCAGCGGCAGCGAGCGAGCCGCCTGCTCGACGTAGGCGCTGCGGGAGATTAGCGACACGCCCTCGAAGCGCTCCTCCAGCGCCCACAGCCCCGACGACCGTTCCTGAAAATCGGCCGCCGGCACCGCGGCCGTCACCGTCCACCTCTCGACCGGGACGGCGACCAGGCCGCGGTCGAGCTGGAGGAGGTGGCCACCCTTCGCCAGCTCCGGGTTCAGGCGCTCCACCAGTTCCTCGCCGGCTCGTTCTCGCAGCTCCGGGGCGAACACCAGCCGCTCGAGGTACCAGGACAGCGGCTGGCCTTCGAGCACGATCCGCTCGCGGCCCAGCCGGCGGGCGATCTTGAGGTCGGGCACGGTCAGGCGCTGGCCCTGCTCGATGCCCGCGGGGCCGGATGCGGACCGCGCGCACAGCTCGCGGTTGAACCAACAGATCAGCTCGTTCCAGGTAGGCGTTCCGGCCGATGGCCGGGCGGACGCGGCACCCGGCTGTCGCGCGCCAGCCCGCGGGGGCCCCTTGCCATAGACCCGGATCCCCGCCTCCTCGCCGGCGAGAGCGGCCGGGGCGAGAAGAACTCCCTCCTCAGCCAGGAAGTCCTCGATGCTCGCGAAACGCCGCCGCGCCAGCGCCTCGCGCACCGGCAGCATCTCCCGTTCCGCGAGATACCAGTAGAAGGCCAGGAGCGCATCCTGGCTGCTGGCGGCGTCGCCCTCCAGCGCCAGGTCGACAGGCTGAGGTCTCGGCACGCGCCGGAGTTGGCCCCATTCGTCCAGGAGATAGAGATCTTCGCGCGTGAGGGCGATCTGCGAGATTCGGTCGTACCCGGCCCGGGTTGGAAGCGCCGGGATCAGCGCTTTGTCCGACTCGAGGTAGGCGAAAACTCGATCCTCGGCCGCCAGGTAGACGACGCCGGAGTGAACCGCCATCGCTCGCCAGCCATCCCCGGGACCCTTGGACTCCTCTTCGCCCTCGGCGACGAACTCCAGCTCGCGGCCCTTGAGCCGGCGGAAGGTGATGGTCACCAGTCCCCGGACGCCGTCGAGAACCTGGAGGGTGTCCCACGACGAGAACGCCAGCCCGATCGGTTGGCGGAAGCGGCTGCGTTCGTAGCGGGTCGCGGGCGCGTCCTCGTCGAGGAACACGACTCGCCCCTCCTCGATCACCGCCAGCAGCCCGTGGGGAGAGACCGCCATGTGCCTGGGCGGCGCCGGGCGGCGATCGAAGCTGCGTGCCCTGCGCTCGGTCACGTCACCGCCCAGATCAATGCTCCAGAGGGTCCGCGTCCGGTTGTCGAAGACATAGAGCACCGGCTCGGCGAACGCCAACCCCGTCGGCTCGAAGAACCGATCGATCGGTTGAAACTTCTCGACCGTGTCGTCGTGCGGGGCCGCGCCGGCCGAGGAGTGATAGAAGATCGTCCCGCGGTGGTCGGCGACGAAAAGCCCCGACAGCCGACCTCGCTTGAGGTCCGAGACGCCCCCGGCGATCGCGACGATCCGGGTCGGCGACCGGCTCTCGAAGTCGATCGGAGGAGCCCCCTCCTCCGCCGGTAGGGCTTCCGGCACCCAGGCTTGCTGACCGCTGGCGGGCGCCGTCGAGCCCAGCGCGAGCACGAGTCCAACCACCGCTGCTCTGACATTCCAACGGGACATTCCACCGCCTTCCTGCTCCGGCGTCCGGCCGATCAGCCGGGACCACGCTGGCGAGGTGAGCCCAGCCAGTCCCGGGCTGCTGCCGAAAGCCGCTGACCGTGCCGGCGGCCGCGAGCCGGTAACGCTACTTCCCACACTGGCACCACCGGCAAGGATGGTCAAATCTGCATATGCTCAGTCAACTTGGCTGCCGAGGCGGGCGTACCACGGACAAATCCGGTCCAGGCATCCAACTGCGGTGGGCAGCGGCCCCGCGCGCGCCGGGCGCGGAACGGTCCCGCCGGAGTCGCCCGCGAAAGATGGGTGACTCCGCCTAGAACCGTGCCCCGCGGGCGCGGTGGGCTGAGCAGCCCCCCTCCAGCGGGGCCTAAAACCGCGTCCCGATCCAGAAGCTCGTGGCGTAGCCGTCCTCGGCGCCTTCGTAGCGGTACTGCTTGGCGAAGTCCCAGTTGAGCGGCAGGCCGAGGAAGCGGACGGTGAAGCCGAAGCCGTAGGACGCGCGCGCGTCCGCGAACTGGTTGTTGTCCGAGTCCCAGAGGTCGAACTCCTCGAACTGGCTGTACCAGGCGCCGCCGACGTCGAAGAAGATGACGCCGCGGATGCTCTGGAACCCGAGCAGCGGGGTCTGCAGGACGTCGATCAGCGGGAAGCGGAACTCGGCGTTGACGAAGAACCCGCGGTCACCGGAGAACTCGCGGAACAAGAAGCCGCGGACGGTGTCGAGGCCGCCGAAGTAGATCGGCGCCCGCGAGTTCCCGTCCGACGCGCCGGCGAACAGCCGCAGCGCGAAGTTGCTGCGCCGGGTCAGCGGGATGTACTGGCGGGCGTCGAGGTCGAGGCTCTGGTTCAGCGTGCCGCTGTCGTCGAGGTCGGGCGCCCACTGGGCGTCGAGCCGGAGCCGGTGGCCGCTGACCGGTCCGATGTTGCTGTACACGGTCGAGTCGTTGGTGAAGCCGCCGTAGAGGAACGGGAAGTCGAGGTCGGACTCCAGGAAGATCGGATCGCCGGTGAGGGGGTTGAAGCCGCGGAACAGATCCGCCTTCTGTACCAGGTACCCGGCGCCGAGCTCGAAGCGGGTCTTGAAGCTGGTCGGGTAGATCAGCCCGGCGAGCGCGCCGGTGACCGCGATCGCCTGGCGCTCGCGCTCGACCCGCCCGGAGACCTCCTGCGACAGGTAGAAGTCGCGGTAGTCGAACAGCGAGAACTGCCACTGCAGGCGGTCCGAGAGGTCGACGTAGGTGATCTCGAAGTTGGAGAAGCTCTCGACCGACGACAGGTCGGCGATCAGCCGCTTGTCGCCCAGGTAGTCGGAGAACGAGAGCACGATGCGGCCGATCACGGTCTGGTCGTCGTTGACGCCGATGAAGCTGTCGGCGCCCTCGAGGAACATCCGCCAGCCGCCGTAGTCCTCCTTGTTGGCGTCGTCGATCGGCACCTGGATGTCGGGCTGGAAGCGGGGCAGCTCGTGGGCCGCGGCCGGCATCGCCGCGATCTGGGCCTGCTCCGGCGGACCGACCGGCTCGGGGACGTCGGTGACGTAGAGGTCGAAGCGCGCCTTCCACATCGCGTTGTAGACCAGCCGCTCGGTGCCGTCGGGCTGGCGCAGCACGGTCGGCATGAAGCAGCCGGTGACCGCGTTGGTGTACTGCGTCAGCTCGCCGCTGTCGAAATCGAGGCCCCAGACGTTCTCGATCCCGTCGCCGCGGTCGGAGGTGAAGTAGAGCCGGCGGCCGGTGGGCGAGAACACCGGGTCGTTCTCGTTGCTCTCGCCGTAGGTGAGCTGGAAGCGCCGGCTCGGGTCGTCGAGCGGCACCCGGAACAGCTTCGCGCCCTCCTCGACCTCGGACACGATCACCAGGTAGGAGCCGTCGGGCGAGTAGACCGGCGCGCCGTCGTAGACCTCGTCGTTCGTGAGGTTGGTCAGCGCGCCGGTCTCGAGATCGACCAGGTAGACGTCGAACTGACCGCCGGCGACGGCCTGGAACGCGACCGTGCGGCCGTCGGGCGAAAACGCCGGCGACAGGTGCTGGTCGACCTGGTCGAGGTCGTAACGGCGGCGGATGTTGCCGGTCAGGACGTCGATCAACAGCAGCGCCCGGCTCCGCTCGCGCTTGGCGAACGCCGCGATCGTGTTGCCGTCGGGCGAGAAGTCGAGGTCGTTGCCGAGCCCGCGGCCCATGGTCAGCTCCTGGCCGACCAGGTACTGGTACTCGCTCTCGAAGCCGCGCGTCAGGTTGCGCAGGTGGCGGCGGTTCTTGGCGTCGAAGAGCGAGATGTCGACCTCGCCGCGCTCGCTCGAGAACGCCGCCACGAGATCCCCCGAGGGCGAGGCCACGGGCGACAGCTCCTGGCTCGGGATGCCGCGCTCGACGCGGAACGGGCGGCCGAAATCGCGCGGCTCGCCGGTCTCGAGCAGCGCCGGCAGGTACTTCCGGCGCAGCCAGCGGCGGAAGTCGACGTCGAAGTCCTCGGGGTCGACGCCGAACGCGCGCTCGACCGCGCGGCCGACGTTGCTGCCGATCGTGTTGCGGTACTCGAACAGGAAGTCCATGAAGCCGTCGCGGCCGTAGGTCTCCTCGATGTAGTCGAACAGCGAGTGGCCGATGCGGTAGGCGAAGAACCCGCCGCCCTGCCACTCGGTGATCGGCGGGATGACGTCGTTGACCGCGGCGTCGCGCAGGAACATCCGGTCGCGCGCGGACTCGTCCTTCGCCATGTAGCTCGCCATCCCCTCGACCAGCCAGGTCGGCGGGTTGGCGGTCAGCGCCTTGCCCAGGCTGCTGCGGAACAGGATGTGGTACTGGAAGATGTGGGTCAGCTCGTGCTCGATCAGGTTCATCAGCTCCCGGTCCGGCAGGTCGACCGGCAGCACCATGCGGAAGCGCACCGGGGTGGCGAACGCGCCCACCCCCTCGGGGATGAAGTTGAGGATGATGTTGTTCTGCTCGAACGCCGCGTGCGACTCGTAGAAGATCAGCGGCGTCGGCTCCTGGATCTGGAAGTCGAACTCGCGCGACAGCCGGTCGTAGGCGCTCTCGGCGAACGAGACCACCTTCTCGAGCAGCGCCTCTTCGGCCGTGTAGTAGTACACGTCGAAGTGGGTCGCGTGGTAGATCTTCCAGTCGAAATCGCGGTATTGGACCTTGTTCTTGCCGAACCCGCGGCCGCCGTACTGGGGCCCGGGGGAGAACTGGGCGGCGGCGGGCAGGGCGATGAGAAACGAGGCGAGGGCGAGGGCGGCAACGGCCGCCTGGGGCGGTCTCGTCACGGACACGTCAACCTCCTGGCGGCTAGCCGGTGAAGAGCACCCGCGTCGCCTCCACCTCTTTCTGGGTGAAGACGCCGACGATGCGGTCCTCGAGCGAGTAGAGGTTCTCGAACATCCCGGTCAGGGGATCGGCCTCGTCGCTCTCGAAGCTCTGGAAATCCTTGAAATTGTCGCTGTAGAGCAGCTCGCCGGTCTTGCCGTCGTAGACCTGCATCAGGATGTCGTACTCGAAGCCGGTCTGCTCGACCAGCACCTGGCGGTAGTACTGGCGCCCGTTGAACGGCGAGATGTACTCCTCGGTGCGATAGCCGGTGCGGTCCTGGATGTCGAAATCGAGGCCGCCGGCGAGGATGAGGTCGGCCTGGGTGCGCTCGCCGACCGCGCGCCAGAAGTCGCGCTCGCGCGCGAGCTGGGTGAGGTCGAACGTCGGGTAGTCGATCGGCGGCGCCTCGATCAGCTTGAGCTCGGTCTGCCGGCGCAGGGTCTTGGTCAGGTAGCGCTCGAACTCGGCCTGGACGTCGATGTTGCGGCTGCGCATCCGCTCCTGCCCCTCCTGGGTGACCACCAGGAACGGCGCGATGGTCAGGGTGCGGCGCCCCTGGAGGTCGAGGCGGGCCTTCTGCGGGAGCTTGAGCCGGACCTCCACGCCCGCCGCCCACAGCGGCGGGCCGAGCAGGGCCAGGGCGATGGCAAGCGATCCGATTCTCTGTGGACGCATCCTGAAACGACCTCCTGATCTGCCCCCTTCGATGGCCCCTGGTTGAAACGTCTCCTCCGGCGGCTTCGCGCCGCCTCCTCCGGAAGGTTAGTCACCGCCGGCGGGCGAGCGGTTCGCGGGGCCCCGCGGCGAGCGGTTCAGCCGGCCTCCCCGCCGGGTTCCGGGCTCGCCTCGGCCGCCGGCTCGGCGGCCGCCGGCGCGGCCTCGGGCTCCGCCG
>CAZNIX010000165.1:4421-9707 GCA_964573125.1 uncultured Thermoanaerobaculia bacterium | reverse complement strand
TCGCCGGCGGCAGCGCGCCGCCGCGCCAGGTCGCGGTGCTCGGCGCCGAGCGGCGCACGGTCGCGCTCGCCGCCAACGCCCTGCGCTCGGCCGCCGGCGGCGCGATCGTCACCGCCCGCGACACCACCGAGCAGAGCCGGCTGTCGGCGATGCGCCGCGATTTCGTGGCCAACGTCTCGCACGAGCTGAAGACGCCCCTGTCCGCGATCCGCGGCTACGCCGAGACGCTCGCCGACGGCGCGCTCGACGAGCCCGCGACCGCGCGCCGCTTCACCGAGCGCATCCTCGACCAGTGCCGGCGCTTGCAGGCGCTGCTCGACGACCTGCTCACGCTGTCGCGCCTGGAGAGCGTCGAGGCGCCGTTCGAGCGCCGGACCGTCGACCTCGCCGCCTGCGCCGCCCGCGCCGCCGAGGCCGTGGCCCGCGCCGCCGAGGAGCGGGGCGTGACGCTCGCGGTCGAGCCGGCGGACGGGCGGGTCGAGGTCGCCGGCGACCCCGAGAGCCTCGAGCGGCTGCTCGTCAACCTGGTCGACAACGCGGTCAAGTACAACCGCGACGGCGGGCGGGTGACCGTGCGCCTGGCGCGCGCGGACGGCGAGGCGCTGATCGAGGTCGAGGACACCGGCATCGGCATCCCCGAAGAGCTCCAGCCGCGGGTCTTCGAGCGCTTCTTCCGGGTCGACAAGGGCCGGGCGCGCGAGGAGGGCGGCACCGGCCTCGGCCTCGCGATCGTCAAGCACGTCGCCCAGCGCCACGGCGGCGCGGTCGAGCTCGAGAGCGCGCCCGGCCGCGGCTCGACCTTCCGCGTGCGGCTGCCCGCCGGCGGCGCCTGACGGCGGCTCGTTACCAGGCCGAGCGAGGGAACGCGGGCCCCATGGCTCGCCGGCGAGATCGCTCTCCCGCGCCGCCGCCGTCATCGGCCGCGCGGGAGCGGTGCCCCGACGGCGCCCGGTGCGCCGTCGGTTGCGAGCCTAGCCGCCGGCGACCGAGAAGCTCTCGGTCGCCACGGTCGCGCCGTCGAGCAGGACCTCCACCTGGTAGCCGCCGGCCGGCCAGCCGTCGGGCTTCGAGAGGTGGAACTCGGTGACCGTGGGACCGGTGGGCGCCAGGGTCTGGGCGGAGTCGTCGACCACCTGGCCGTCCTCGTAGGTCCAGCGCGCGCGCAACTCCGCGCTCGTCGCCGAGCCCTCGGTGGCGACCGAGACGTACAGCGTGTCGGTCGGCGCGAAGCTCCGGGTGGCGACCGTGACCCGCTTGTCGGGCCCGATCGCACTGCCGATCTCGACGCCGGTGACGCGCACCCCCTCGGGCGCGGAGGCGGGCGCGGGAGCCGGCGCGGGCGGGGGCGGCGGCTCGGTCTTCTTGCCGCACGCGGCGACCCCGCAGAGCAGCAGGGCGCCGACGGCGAGGGCGCGGAGGAAGCCTCGGGTCGATGGGAGGTACCGGTTCGCGTGCATGATCGCTCGCCTCGGGGTCAGAGTTTCGGGATCTTCAGGGTCCAGCCGACCTGGATCAGGTTCGGGTTCTCGATCAGGTCCCGGTTGGCCTCGTGGATCTTCGGCCACAGGCTGGCCTTGCCGTAGAAGCGCTTGGCGATCTTCGACAGGCTGTCGCCGCTCACGACGACGTAGGTCTCGTGGGCGGGCGCGGCAGGCGCCGCCGGGGGCGCGGTCGACGAGCCGCCGCTCCGGACGTTGCTGAAGTCGGCCCGGGGCTTGCTCGGGGGGGGCGGCGCGGGGGATCCGCTGCGCACCGTGCCGAAGCTCGGCTTGGCCGGGGCCGGCTTCTGCGGGGCCGGCTTGGGTGGGTCCTTGCCGCCGTCCTTCCTGTTGCCGAAGAGTCCCATCGCGTCCTCCTTCTCGGCGGCGTTGCCGCGCCTCGCCGAGGCGGCGGTCCGTCGAGGGCGGCAGTTTCGCAGATTCGCGGACCGCACACAACCGGTCCGGGCGCGCGCACTCCGGCCGCGCGACGGCCGGAGCGCCATCGGGGTCGCCGGCGAGGCGGGGCCGGGGGGGGGGCCGGCACCGGCCCCCGCACCGCTGGCGGGACCGCTCAGAAGATGATCTGGTACTGGAGACGGAACTCGTCGTTGGTGACGCTGCCGCCGGCGGGGATGTTGTTCTCGAGCTGGCGGTAGTCGGCCTGGAGCTTGTAGGCGTGCTTGTTGAAGAAGTAGCCGAACGCGACGCCGCGCTCCTCGCGCTCGTCGTTGGCGACGCCGGCGTTGGGATCGAGCTCGGCCAGGCGCAACGCGAGCTCGACCTTCTTCGGCACCACGAAGTAACCGACCTGGAGGTTGTAGCCGTCGGTGTCGAAATCGGAGAGCCCCGCGCTGCGCGTGACCGAGGCGTCGAAGTACTCGGCGAACACGAACAGCCCCTTGTACTTGAAGACCACGTCGCCGCCGACGATCTCGGTGTCGGCGCTGTGCGCCGGAGTCGAACCCGAGGCCCCGACCGGCCGCTCGTTGGACTCGTACTGGGCGGCGATCGCGAACAGCGGCTGGCCCGAGGACTCGAAATCGCCCTCGGAGTACTTGACGTCGCCGAACGGCTGGAAGGTCAGCCGGGCGTTGGTCTGGTACTTGTCGTTGTCGTTGCGCGAGGTGTTGATGCCGTTGCTGTTGAACAGGCCGATCCGCCAGTCGACCTTGCCGCCGGCCGGCGTGCCCCAGAGCTGGACGCCGATGTCGCGGCCGCGGGCGAAGGTGTTCGACACCGCCGAGCGGTCGACGAACTCCTGCGAGCCCGAGGAAGTCAGCTCCTGGCGCCCGAACGGCACCTTGAACTGCCCGAACTTCAACTGGACGTTCTTGTCGCCCTTGAAGTCGTAGTTGAGCTGGGCGTCCTCGAGCAGCGACGAGGAGGGCCAGTTCGCCTGCAGCTCGTAGGTCAGCTTCTTGTCGTAGACCCAGCCCTCGAACTTGGTCTTGGCGCGCCGGATGCGGAACGAGCCGACGTCGTCGCCGACCTCGGGCATCTCCTGGGTGAAGCGCACCTGGACGCGGTTGGAGATCACCAGCGACGCGTTCTTGCTCGAGATCGTGGTCTTGCCGTCCTTCCAGGCGATGTCGAACGGCAGCTTCGGCGGCTTCGGCGTCTCGCGCTCGTAACCCTCGAGGTTGTGCTTGAAGAAGTAGAGGTCCGCGGCGGTCTCGTTTTCGGCGATCACGGTCATGCCGTTTTCGCCGCGGCCGACCAGCGTGATCGCCTTGCCCATCTCGCCGCTGTCCTGCCAGGACTTGTAGGCCTCGGGAGTATTGAAGACGTAGACGCGCCCGTCCTTCACCTCCTCCTTGTAGTACAGGCCCATGATCTGGGCCTGGGCGACAGGGGCGGCCGCGAGCGCCGCCAGGCACGCCGCGAGGCACGCCGCGAACAGAGCTGATCTGCGCATTCCTCTCCTCCACCTACGGGTTCGGTGTTTCGTTATCTGGGTTCCCCGCGCGCGGCCACACGAGGGCGGATCACGACTCCCGCGGAATCGGCTGGAGGATAGGGCCGGCCCCAGCCGGGGGCGCAACGCCGCCGTGACAGCCGTGCGACAGCCGCCGCCCGTTGGGACATCCGCCGCTGCTAGTGTCGGCCGCGCATGGCCGCCACCCTCCGCCTGACCATCGAGTACGACGGCACCCGCTTCCACGGCTGGCAGGTCCAGCAGAACGCCCGCAGCATCGCCGGCGAGCTGCTGCGGGCGCTGCGCGAGGCGGGCTACGCGCCGGGGGAGCTGGGCGGCTCGGGGCGCACCGACGCCGGCGTCCACGCGCTCGCCCAGGTCGCCCACCTGCGGCTGCCCGAGCGCGCCGATCCCGAGGCGCTCCGGCGCGCGGTCAACGACCGCCTCCCCCCCGACGTCCACGTGCTCGCCGCCGTCCCCGCCCACGCCCGCTTCCACGCCCGCCACGACGCGATCGCCCGCAGCTACCTCTACCAGCTCTCCCGCCGCCGCACCGCGTTCGCCAAGCGCTTCGTTTGCTGGGTCAAGGACGACCTCGACCTCGAGGCGCTGCGCCGCGCCGCCGCCCGGCTCCCCGGCCGCGGCGACTTCGCACGCTTCTGCGAGAGGCCGGCGGCGCAGCCGTCGACCCTGGTCGAGATCGAGGCGGTCGAGGTCGCCGCGGAGGGCGATCTCGTCCTCCTCCGCTTCGTCGCCTCGCACTTCCTGTGGAAGATGGTGCGCCGGCTGGTCGGCGCGCTGGTCCGGGTCGCGACCGGCCGCCTCTCCGACGCCGACTTCGCCGCGCTCCTCGATCCGGCGGCGCCGCTCCCCGAGGGCGCCGACCCGGCGCGCTGGACCGCTCCCCCCTCCGGGCTCTTCCTCGAGCGCGCGCTCTATCCGGGCGACCCGCCGCGCGGCCCGGTCGCCGCCGCGACCCCCGTACGCTCGCCGGAAGCGGGGCCCTTCAAGACCTCGTCCCCGCGGGAGTGAGTCGGGGCGAGGGGACCGACGAGGGCGTGCTGCGCGCGATCGGGGTCGCGGTGTGAGGCCTTCCACGCCGCCGGGTGTTGCGCGAGTTCTGCGACGGCGTGCGTGACCCGCCCGCGGGGCGCGCCGCCTGTAGCACCTCTGTCACCTCGGCGTAGCACGGCGGCGGGGCGCCGCACCTACTGTGTTCATTGCCTGTGTTCATGCCACTTTGCTTCCGATCGTGCGCGTGGCACAATGGGGCCAGCGGCGATAGGGGGCGCACGCCCGGGGGCTCGGTCATGGAACGACACCTCGACCAGCAACTCGACCACATCCGCCAGACGCTCCTCCACATGGGCGGACTGGTCGAGCAGATGATCGCCAAGGCGAACCACGCGCTGGTCGAGCGCGACGAGGGCGAGGTCGCCGAGGTCATCCACCAGGACCTGGAGGTCGACCGCATCGAGCTCGACCTCGACGAGGCCTGCCACGCCACGCTCGCCCGCAACCAGCCGACCGCGGTCGATCTGCGCTTCCTGATCGCGGTGATGAAGATCACCAACGACCTCGAGCGGATCGGCGACTCGGCGGTCAACATCGCGCAGTCGGCGCACAAGCTGATGGAGGAGCCGCCGCTCAAGCCCTACATCGACCTGCCGAAGATGTCGGCGCTGGTGCGCGGCATGGTGCGCGAGGCGCTCGACGCGTTCGTCCGCCGCGACGCCGAGCTGGCGACCAAGGTGCTGCGCTCGGACGACACCATCGACGCGCTCTACCGCCAGCTCTTCAGGGAGCTGCTGACGTTCATGATCGAGGACCCGAAGACGATCAGCCGCGCGCTCCACCTGCTGCTGATCGCGCGCAACCTCGAGCGCATCG
>CAZNIX010000165.1:0-4321 GCA_964573125.1 uncultured Thermoanaerobaculia bacterium | reverse complement strand
GCGCATCGAGAGCAGGATCGGCAGCGCCTGGGAGGCGATGCGCTCGGCCTCCGCCTCGCCGTGGCTCTGCTGCTCGGTGAGGTAGAGCTGCTTGATGAAGCCGCGGATCGTGCCCCAGGTCAGGTCGTCGACGTCGCGGTCGCGCGCGATCACGGCTTCCGCCGCCTCGGCGTCGCGCTCGGCGTACGCGGTCATCGCCTGCTCGAGCATCTCGGCGTCCAGCCGGCCGATCGCGTCGATGACCTCGGGCGCGACCATGTCGAGGGTCTCGGCGGCGCCGCTGTAGTCGCCGAGGTTGACCGCGAGGTCGGCGATCCGCTCGAGGTCGGTGACGATCTTGAAGCTGGCGGTGATCAGCCGCATGTCGCCGGCCACCGGCTGCTGCAACGAAACCAGGTCGATGCACGCCTTCTCGATGCGCAGCGTCTCGTCGTCGATGACGTCGTCGGCGGCGTTGAGGCCCGCGGCGAGCGCGCGGTCGTGGTGGACCAGGGCGTCGAGCCCGCGGCCGAGCTGGGCCAGGACCTTGCGGCCGAGTTCGACGACGTCGCCGTGCAGCGCGTCCAGACTCCGCTGGTAGGTCTCGCGCGCCATCGGGTGGGGTGGGCCGCCGCCGGTTCTCGCTTGCGCCGTTGGAGTGGCTCCGCGCCGCAGGCGCGGACAGTGCACCCGATGATGGCGGCGGCGGGTTTCGGGCCGCCGACCGGACGGTGACGAAGGCGTGACAGCGGCTCCGCGCGTGGTAGGCTGGTTCGACTTTTTGCCTCCAGGAGGCGTCCGGCATGGATCGAGCGACGCGCGACGACTCGGCTCCCGATTCCGCCGGCGGCGCCGGCGCTCAGGCCGCCGGCGACCGCGACTCCGAGCCCCGGGTGCGCACCGCCGGCACCCAGGCCGAGGTCGCCGAGCTCTCCGCGCTCGCCACCCGCTTCCGCGAGCGCGGCTACTACGACGCCGCCGCCGAGCTGCTCGCGCTCGCGCTCTCGCTCGACCCCCGCGACGTCGACGTCAAGATCGCGCTGACCGACGTCCGGCGGCTGCAGCGGCAGCTCCCGGGCGCCCGGCCGCGCAGCGTGCGCGAGCAGCTCCGCGAGGAGTTCCGGCGCCACGCGATCGACGCCTCGCACTTCGTCGGCCTCGCCGCGCTCTACGCCGGCCAGGGGGACGAGCTGCGCGCCGCCGAGTGCCTCGACGTCGCCAAGGCGCGCGATCTCGCGAGCCCCGAGCTGCACAAGCTCTACGCCCGGCTGCTGCTCGACCGGCGCGAGCTCGATCACGCCGCCGACGAGTACGAGGTCGCGCTGCGGCTCGATCCGTTCGACCGCGAGGTCGCCGAGGAGCTCGGGCGCACCGAATACGAGCGCCGGCGCTTCGAGCGCGCGCTCGCGCTCACCGTCCACGCGTTCCTGCTCACCGGCGACCGCGACGGCGAGGACGGCGAGCGGCTGCGCCGGCGCATCCGCACGCTCAAGCGCATCGTCGGCTTCGGCACGCGCGAGCTGGCGCGCGTGTTCCACGCCCGCCAGGAGCTGCTGCAGACCGCGTTCGACCGCCTGCAGTGGCGGCGCGAGCGCTTCCTCGAGGAGGGCGGCGTGGCCGCCGACCGCGGCGTGGCGCCGGCGACCGCGCTGCCGCGCCCGGGTCGGCGGATCGCGCTCGCCGCCCGCCTGCGCCGGCTGCGCGTCTGGTACCACCTCGACGACGAGCAGATCTTCCACCTGACGCGGGTGGTCGAGGAGGAGCTGTACGACCCGGGCAGCGTGGTCGTCGAGCACCTCTCGCGCGGCCGCGACCTCTACCTGCTCGAAGGCGGCGAGATCTCGATCCAGCGCGCGACCTCCTACGGCACGTTCGTGCTCGCCACCCTGGCGCCGCCCGAGATCTTCGGCGAGGCGAGCTACGTCACCTCGGCGCCGCGCTCGGGCGACGCGGTGGCGGTGCGCCCGAGCCAGCTCTTCCGCTTCGACGCCGCCGCGCTCGACCGCTTGTGCGCCGAGCAGCCCGAGCTCGGGGTACAGCTCTACTGGAGCCTCTGGCACGGCCTGGCGCGGAAGCTGCGGGCGACCAACGAGCAGCTCCAGACCTTCTTCGACCCGGTCGCCTCGCCCGAGAACTTCCTCCGCCTGCGCCGCGAGAGCGCCGACCTGCCGACCGTCGGCGGCACCCTGCCGCGCGACGCCCGGCTGCGTCTCTTCCAGGAGCAGGGGCTGTCGCACGAGGAGTTGGCGACGCTCGCCACCTTCTCGCGCGAGCGCCGCTTCGCCGAGGGGGCGCGGGTCTTCACCGAGGGCGACCGCGGCGACGAGATGTACATCGTCGCCGACGGCAAGGTGCTGATCTCCAAGTACATCCCGGGCGGCGGCGAGGAGGCGCTCGCGATCCTCGACCGCGGCGACTTCTTCGGCGAGATGGCGCTGATCGACGGCGAGCCGCGCTCGGCGTCCGCCCGCGCCCACGGCGGCCCGCTGACCGTGCTCGCGCTCGACCAGGACTCGGTGGCCGAGATCCTCTCGCTCGACGCGCGCGCCGCGCTCGACTTCCTCCAGCTCCTCTGCCGGCTGGTCGCCGAGCGGCTGCGCGAGATCGACGAGAAGGTGATCGGCTGGCGCATCCTCGCCGGCGGCCAGGCGGAGAGCGTCCCGGCGTGACCCGGCCCGCCGACCCGCACCCGCCCCTCGCGCGGACCGTCACGCCCCCGGCCGCCGCGCACCCCACCGTCACGCCCCCGGCCGCCGCGTACCCGACCGTCACGCACTCTTCCGCCGCGCCCCTGACCGCCACGCCCCTGACCGTCACGCGCCAGCCCGGCACGCGCTCGACCGTCACACCGCCGTCACCCGGCCTCCCCGGCCCCGCCGCCCCGGCCCGCGTACGGTCTCGGGACATGGCCGAGGCCCTGCGCACCCGCCGGACGCCGCCCCCGGCCCATCCTCTGGAGCTACTCTGGGTGCTGACCAAGGAGGCGCCGATGACCGAACGAGGCCCCGGGGTGCTGGTGCTGTGCACCGGCAACTCGGCGCGCAGCCAGATGGCCGAGGCGTTCCTGCGCCGCCACGGCGGCGGCCGCTTCCCGGTCTACAGCGCCGGCACCGAGCCGGCGGCCGCGATCCACCCACTGACCGTCGAGGTCATGGGCGAGCGCGGCATCGACCTCGCGGACCGCCGCCCCGAGCACGTCGACCGCTACCTCGGCACGCCCGTGCACACCGTCATCCTCGTCTGCGACGGCGCCACCAAGAGCTGCCCCGCGCTCTGGCCCGGCGCCCAGCGGCGCCTCCTCTGGCCGTTCGAGGACCCGGCCGCCTTTGAGGGAAGCGAGGAGGAGCGGCGCGCGAAGTTCCGGGAGATCCGCGACGCGATCGAGGAGCGGGTGGTGGGGTGGCTCGAGGAGGCCGGCATGGCCGTCGCCGCCGCCTCCGAGACCCCATCGGCGTAGGGCACATCAAATCAGAGCTTGCGGAGGAGTTTCGCCCTGTCGCGAGGGCTTCTCCGGGCGCCGCTCGCAGGGCGCGGCGGCGTTCATGGCGCGATCCCGCGATCCCGGCTCCCGTGTCATCGCCAAGGCAGCGTCAGGCGTGGCCGGGCGACGACTTGACGGGGGAACCGGAGCCCGGGCTCACCGCCTCGCCGCACGCGGGGCAGCAGCGGGCCTCGAGCGGCACCGGGTGACCCTTCGAGCAAAGCGACGCGTCGAGCCTCACGCGCACGACCAGAAACGACTGCATCTGGCCGACCCCCGCTGCGAACACCATCAAGCTGAAGATCGAGACCGTCACCGCAGGAAAGCCGACCTCCAGAACCGGCACCAAGCCTTTCGCCTCCAGCACGAGACGCCCGAAGAAGTTGACAACGGCAAAGCCCAAGAGTCCGTAGACCAGGCGCCTCAACCACGGCGGACAACCCGCGTACATACATCATCTTCCGTCGCCGCTTCTCCGGCAGATCGGTCAGGCCGGAGGTGCCGACTGCCAATAGACCCGCCAGGGTTCGCCAGGGGTCGGGGCCAGCAAGAACCCGAGAAGGATCGCCAGCTCAGCCGGCTGCTCCAAGACCCCGACGTAGCCGATCGCCAACCCACGAGGCTCGCGAACACGCCGCTTCCGGAGACCATCAGGATGCACCGCGCCATGATGCGCGTGACGCCCCGGCTCAACGGTCTGGTCAACAACCGCGTTTGCGGGATCTCCAAAGCGATCACTTGACCTGACGAATCCCTCACCTCGTAGATAGACTTTCATTTCTCTCAAGGCTTTCTACCTGGAGGCGCACTAGTGTCCGGCTAGAAGTCGAACAGAATCAGTTGTTTGCGCTGATCCATCCC
>CAZNIX010000164.1:0-9728 GCA_964573125.1 uncultured Thermoanaerobaculia bacterium | reverse complement strand
GCGCGGCCACGGCGGGTCGTGCGGCCGCGGCCGGTGTGGGAGCTGGCGCGGCCGGCGTGGCTGCCGGAGTTGCAGGCGCGGCCGCTGCCGCCGGCGACGGCGCCCCGCCCGTCACCCCCGACGAGGTCGCGGCGCGCGTCGGCACCCTGACCGAGGCCCACCTCGCCTACGCCGCCGCCCTGCTCGACCGCATCCCCGAGCCGGTGCGCACGGCGACCCACGACCCCGAGGGCGCCGAGGCGGTCGTCTACTCGCTCCTTCTCGACCGCGACCCCGCGCTCCGCGAGGCCCAGCTCGCCCTGCTCCGCGAGCGCGCCGAGCCCGCCGCGTTCGAGCGCACCCTTGCGCTCCAGGCGGCGGTCGTCGGGTGCCCGGTCGAATCGCGCCTGCCGCTCCTCGACCTCGCGCTCCCGGCGCTCGCCAGGCTCTCCCTCGGCCGCTACGAGGCCTTCCTCGGCACCGTCGACGCCCTGGTCGCCGCCGACCGCCGCATCGACCTCTTCGAGTACGCCCTGAAACGCCTCCTCGCCTCCCACCTCGCCCCGCGCTTCCAGCCCCGCCCGCCCCGCGCCGCCCAGTACTACAAGCTCGACGGCCTCGGCGCCGAGGTCTCGATCCTCCTGAGCGCCCTCGTCCACTCCGGCCACGCCGACCCCGACGGCGCCGCCCGCGCCTTCACCCGCGCCGCCGCCGAGCTCCCCGCCGGCATCGCCGGCCTCGCCCTCGCCCCCCGCAACGCCTGCGGCATGTCCGACATCGACCGCGCCCTCGCCGAGCTGGACCGCACCACCCCCCAGCTCAAGCGGCACCTCGTGCGCGCGGCGACCGCGGCCGTGGCCTTCGACGGGCGGGTGACGCTCGCGGAGGGCGAGCTGCTCCGGGCGGTGGCGGATGCGCTCGGCGTGCCGGTGCCGCCGTTCCTGCCGGGGCAGGTGGCGGCCTAGGGGGCGTAGGCCCTCCTCCCTCCGCTTCCTCGAGGCGCTGCGCTACCTGGTCGTTAGCGGTAGCCTCCCCCGAGGGAGATATCCTCACCGGCCATGACCCGAGACGAGCTGTCCGAGCTGATCCGCAGCGGCGAGGATTCGTACGTCGAGTTCAAGCGCGACGATCTTCCGAACCACGAGCTGGCCAAGGAGCTCGTCGGGTTCCTGAACCTGGACGGTGGCGCGGTCCTCCTCGGCGTCGAGGACGACGGGCGCATCTCCGGCACCATGCGCAAGCGCTTGGAGGAATGGGTCGTCGAGACGTGCCGCGAGAAGATCGCGCCTCCGATCGTGCCACTGCTCTCGTGGGTCCGCGACGCGGAGCCGGGCCGCGACGTACTCATCGTCCGGGTGCCGCTGGGCCCGGACAAGCCCTACGCCCGCCTGCACAACCGTCGCAAGACTTACTACATCCGCGTCGGAAGCACCTCACGGGAGGCGAGCCGTGAGGAGCTGGAGCGGATGTTCCAGGCATCGGGTCGCGTCTTCCATGGCCTGAAACCGGTCCCCGGCGCGACCTTCGAGGCTCTCGATGCTCGCCGCCTCCGCGACTACTTCACCCGAGTCCTTCAGGGGGAAGCTCCCGCGGACGGCGACCTCGAAGGCTGGCGGATTCTGCTCTCCAACATCGATCTCATGACGGTATCCGCCGGACAACGGGTCGCCACAGTCGATGGTGTCCTCCTCTTCGGCAAGAACCCGAAGCGATTCCTGCCGCAGTCGGGAATCCGTGCGGTGTGCTACCCGGGCACCGAGCCCGACTATGCGACTCGGGCGGACGAAGATCTGCGCGGCCCCATGCTGCCGCTCGGCGCGGCCGACGGCTCCCTCGTCGAGCTCGGATTGGTGGAGCAGGCCCGGGACTTCGTCCGGCGCAACACCACCCCGTCGGCCTACCTGGAGGGCGGCCGGCGCATCGACCGCTGGGAGTACCCGGAGGAGGTGGTGCGGGAGGTCGTCGTCAACGCACTCGTGCACCGCGACTACAGCATCGCCGGAACGGACATCTTCCTCGCGATCTTCGCCGACCGGCTCGAGGTCCAGAGTCCGGGGAGCTTGCCGAACACCGTCACGCTCGAGGGCATGAAGTCGGGAGTCCGCTACGCTCGCAACCAGACACTGGTCAACGTCATGCGCGACTACCGCTACGTCGACGCGCGGGGCATGGGCGTGCGCAACAAGATCATCCCCGGGATGCGCGCCCACAACGGCACCGAGCCGGATTTCGTGGTCGAGGAAAGCCGAGTCACGGTCCGCCTCTGGAAAGGCCCGGCGGCGTGAAGACGCGCAAGAAGCTCATCGAGGCTCGCGACGGACAGCTAGCGGCCGGATGTGGGAAGAGACCTTCCGTTTGACGGAGGAAGCGAAGAAGCCTCCGCATTCCCCCTTGACGTCGCACTGGTCGCACACGGAGAGGTAGTCGTTCTTCCCATCCGAAATCGACTTGCGACAACAGGACCACAGCTCCTCGGGAACGACGCAGAGCTGGTGATTGTAGATCGACGGCTTCATACCCCGAGCGGCCAGGGACAATGTTGCGTCCCGCAGCTCGGCCTGGTACTCCCATGGATCGATCCAAAGCTGCTCGAGGTTGGGCACGGCGCTGTGCCCCGGTCGTCGATCGGGGTGGGCCGGTCGGCCCTACGCCGGGCGAGCGCAGGGCTTGACAGCAACCCTGCTATCCGGTTTACTGTCCCCATGAAGGCCACCATCGAGGTTCCGGACGATCTCTACCGGCAGGTCAAGGCCAAAAGCGCGCTCGAGGGGCGGGCGGTGCGTGAGGTCGCGATCGAGCTCTTCCGCGGCTACGTGAGCGAACAGAGTCCCGCTGGCGACGAACAGGCGACCGCCGCCGAGAAGGCCGCCCGGGTCTTCGAGGGGCGCGAGATCCCTCCCTGGTTCGGTGTCCTCGAGAAGTACGCACGCCGGGTCGAGCGCCACGACATGGAGGCGATCCGCGAGAGCATCGCGCGCGGGATTGCGAAAGAGCACGGCCTGTGATCTTCGGCCTCGATACATCGGTCCTGATCCGCGTGCTGTCGGGGGATCCCGAGGAACTCGCGCTCGCAGCGCTGGGCTTCCTGTTCGAGCGCCGTGAGTCGGGCGATCGCGTCAGAGTCTCGGAGCTGGTCGTGGCCGAGAGCTACCACGCTCTGCAGCACCATTACGGGACGTCGAAGCGGGACGCCCTTGCCGCTCTCCGGCAGTTTCTCGAATCACCGGGGATCGAATGCGACGCCGCCGTCGTCGAGCTCCTCTCTACCTCCGGTATGGAGTCGGCCAAGCCGGGCTTCGTCGATCGGGTGATCCACCGTAACTACCTTGGTTCAGGCGCCGACCGCGTCGCGACCTTCGAGCGGGCAGCCGCGAAGCTGCCGGGCGCCTTCGTCCTGGCACCCTGACCCTCTCTGCACAAGATCCTGTGCACCCCCACCCCGACCTGGGATAGCATCCCCTCCCGATGTCAACCCCCAGGAAGGTCTTCGTCCTCGACACCTCCGTCATCCTCTACGACCACCAGACGCTCGACAGCTTCGAGGAGCACGACGTCGCGATCCCGCTGACGGTGCTCGAGGAGCTGGACCGGTTCAAGAAGGGGTCGAGCGTCCTCAACCGCAACGCGCGGGAGTTCATCCGCCGGCTCGACGAGTTCGCCGGCGACAACCTGCTGCGGGAGTGGATCCCGCTCAACGGGCCGACCTCGGGGCGGGTCAAGGTGATCGTGCCGCCGGCCGAGCCGCAGGCGTCGCGGCGGGTGACCGGGAGCGACAACGACCACCGCATCCTCGAAGCCGCGCTCGGGCTCCAGGCCGAGCTGCCCGACCGGCCGGTGATCCTGGTCAGCAAGGACATCAACCTCCGGCTCAAGGCCTGGGCGCTCGAGCTGCCGGCCGAGGACTACAAGCGGATCGCGGTCGACAGCGACCGGCTCGACCCCGGCAAGAGCGCGGTCGAGGTCGCCGACCCGGCGGCGCTCGATCTCCTCCACGCCGAGGGGTGGCTGCCGTGGGCGGCGCTGTTCGCGGAGCGGCCGCGGGCCAATCGCTTCTTCATCCTTTCGAGCCTCCAGCGCTCGGCGCTCGCCTGGTACAGCGCCGCCCGCGATCGGCTGGAGCGGATCGTCAAGCAGCCGGCCTACGGCATTTCGCCGCGCAACGCCGAGCAGACGTTCGCGCTCGCCGCGCTCCTCGACCCCGAGGTGCGGCTGGTCACGCTCACCGGCCCCGCCGGCACCGGCAAGACCCTGATCGCGCTCGCGGGCGCGCTCGAAGCCAGTCGCGACTACCGGCGGATCTTCCTCGCGCGGCCGATCGTGCCGCTGTCGAACAAGGACCTCGGCTACCTGCCCGGCGACGTGCACTCGAAGATCGACCCCTACATGCAGCCGCTGTGGGACAACCTGCGCTTCATCAAGGGGCGCTTCGAACCCGCCGACCGCGCCTACCGGCGCATCGAGGACATGGTCGAGAACGAGAAGCTCGAGATCGTGCCGCTCGCCTACATCCGCGGCCGCAGCTTCTCGCGCATCCTGTTCATCGTCGACGAGGCGCAGAACCTGACTCCGCACGAGATCAAGACGATCATCACCCGCGCCGGCGAGGGCACGAAGATCGTGCTCACCGGCGACGTCTTCCAGATCGACACGCCGTACCTCGACGCGCGGAGCAACGGGCTGTCCTACCTGGTCGACCGCCTGGTCGGGCACAAGCTCTACGCGCACATCCACCTCGAGAAGGGGGAGCGCAGCGAGCTGGCGAATCTGGCGAGCGAGCTGTTGTAGGCCGCCCCGTCGTTCGAGTCGGCGGCTCGCCCACGATGGTTTTGGCGCCGCCGCCAGCCGGCGAGTGGCGTCGGAGCCGGGCACACCCCCTTCCGGCGCCACGGTCAGAGGCCGTGGCCCGCCACCGTCAGGTTCCGTAACCCGCGTCCTCCTCGACGCCCGCCGCGGCCATCGCCTCGGCGCGGCGGGCGCTCTCGTCGGCGGCGCGGCGGGCGGCCTCGGGGTCCCACGTCGCCCGCGGCTCGGTCCAGCCCTGGAGGTGGCGCTCGATCAGGTCGCAGAGGAACGCGACGTGGTCGGGGCGGTCGTTGAGGCAGGGGAGGTAGCGGTAGTCCTCGCTCTTGCCGCCGGCCTCGATCCAGAACTCGCGGTTGAGGCCGTCCAGCTCGTCGAGGGTCTCGAGGCAGTCGGCGGCGAACGCGGGGGAGACGACGTCGAGGCGGCCGACCTTCGCCCGCGCCATCGCCTCGATGGTCTTGTCGGTGTAGGGTTTGAGCCACTCCTCGCGGCCGAAGCGCGACTGGAACGCGACCTCCCAGCGGCCGTCGGCGAGCCCGAGCCGCTCCGCGACGAGGCGCGCGGTCTTGTGGCACAGGCAGTGGTAGGGGTCGCCGCCCCGGAAGTAGCGCAGCGGGATGCCGTGGAAGGAGAACAGCAGCATGTCCGGCTCGCCGTGACCACCGTGGGGCGCGGCCCACGCCTCGCGGATGCTCGCCGCCACCGCGTCGAGGTAGCCCGGCTCGTCGTGGTAGCCCATCACGGTGCGCAGCTCGGGCACCCGCCGCCAGGTCGAAAGCTCCGCGGCCAGGGCGTCGAAGGTCGAGGCGGTCGAGGTTCCCGAGTACTGCGGGAAGAGCGGCAGGAAGAGGAGCCGCCGGCAGCCCTTGGCGCGCAGCTCGCGCGCCGCCGCGGGGATCGAGGGCTCGCCGATGCGCATGCCGAGCGCGACGTGGAGCGGGGTGCCGATCCGCCGCGCCAGCTCGGCGGCCACCGCGTCGCGCTGGCGGCGCGAGATCGCCAGGAGCGGCGAGCCCTCGGGGGTCCAGATCTTGCGGTAGAGCGCCGCCGATTTCGCCGGCCGGCGGGTGAGCACGAACAGCTCGAGGATCGGCCACCACTTCCAGCGCGGCAGCTCGATCACCCGCGGGTCGCGCAGGAACTGCCGGAGGTAGGGGCGGAGAGCGCGCGCGGTCGGCGCCGGCGGGGTGCCGAGGTTGGCGAGCAGCACGCCGACCGCCGGCACCTCGCGATGGTCGAAGCCGGGCTCGTCCTGGTACTTCATCAGGTCTCCGCCAGCTCGATCCACTTCTCGACCCGCGGCGGGCGGTGGCCGGCGAGGCGGTCGAGCAGCTCCTCGGGGTGGTCGCCGACGACCAGGAGCGCGCGGTGCTCGGGGCGGACGAAGCCCTCGTCGACCGCGTGGTCGAGGAGCGCGACCAGCGGCCGGTAGTAGCCGCCGGCATCGAGCAGGCCGCACGGCTTCCGGTGGAGGCCGAGCTGCGCCCAGGTCAGGGTCTCGAACAGCTCCTCGAGGGTGCCGAGGCCGCCGGGGAGCGCGACGAACGCGTCGGACAGCTCGGCCATCAGCGCCTTGCGCTCGTGCATGCTCTCGACCACGCGCAGCTCGCCGACGCCGTCGGCGGCCACCCCCTCGCGCTCCATCAGCGCGCGCGGGATGACCCCGATCACCTCGCCCCCGGCGTCCGCCGTGGCCTCGGCGAGGATGCCCATCAACCCGACCCCGCCGCCGCCGTAGACCAGCCCCCAGCCGCGGCGCGCGAGCGCGATCCCGACCGCCCGCGCCGCCTCGCGGAAGACCCGCCGGCCGCCGGCGTTCGAGCCGCAGTAGACGCACACCCTGCGGATGGTTCCGGTCTCGCTCATGGGTTCGTCACTTCCCGCGCTCCTGGCTTCAGGACTACCGCTTCACGGCGCAGCTCCTCGCCCTTACCCACCTGCTGCTCCTCTGCCCGTCCTTCGATCGGGCACCGGCCTGGCGATGGGTTGCGGCCGCGGCCCGGCGTCCCGGCGGGCGATTTCATCACAGCCCCGCGCGGATTGTCAGAGTGACTTGCAGTCATAGCCATAACCGAATATCATTGGCGCCGTCATCTCGCATTGAAGGATCCCCCGAGCGGCAGGCGCCGCCTGCCGCGGGCGGCAGGAGGTGAGCAGGTGTCGTCGCCCTCGGGGGGCATGGGGCGGTCTCCCCGCTTCGTGTCCTCCGCGTCCCGCAGCCGCGCCCCGCCCCACGGGCATGCCGCTGCGGTGTCCCTCTGTCTGCGTTCCCCTGCTGTTGACATCTCGCGTTCGAGGTCGGCGACGAGCTGTTCGAGACCGTGTTCAACGTCCTCGACGGCGTCGGCGCCAACGTCGGCCAGGGCGGCCAGAAGTTCACGCGCGTGCCGCGCGCCGACCTCGCCGGCCCCGGCGAGTGGGCCAACCACTTCCCCTCGCGCGCCACCGGCCCCAACGCCCAGGCGTGCAACCACTGCCACCTCCAGCCGTTCGACGACGGCGCCGGGCCCACCGCCGGCAACGTCCACCGCGACCCCACCCACAGCGCGAGCATGGGCTCGTTCATCATCCGCAACACGCCGCACCTGTTCGCGCCGGGCGCGCTCCAGGTGACGGCCGAGGAGATGACCGAGCGGCTGCACGAGATCCGCGACCGGGCCTCGAACCGCGCCTGCGAGACCCATACCTCGGTCACCCGGTCACTCTTCGCCAAGGGCGTGAGCTTCGGCAAGATCAAGGCGACGCCGGTGAGCTTCAACCCGTGCGAGGTCGAGCTCGACCTGTCGCAGGTCCAGGGCGTCGGCGACGACCTCGTCGTCCGCCCGTTCCAGTGGAAGGGCAACACCCTCACCGTGCGCGACTTCAACCGCGGCGCCGGCCACAACGAGCTGGGCATGCAGGCGGCGGAGATCACCGGCGACGGCGCCGACGGCGATTTCGACGGCGTGGTCGACGAGTTCACGATCGGCGACATGACCGCGCTCGCGATCTACCTCGCCGCCCAGCCGCGGCCGACCTCCAAGGTCGAGCTGGCGGTGCTCGGGCTGATCGACCCGCTGACCGCCGACGAGCTGGGCGCGATCGGCCGCGGCGGGCTGCGCTTCCTCCAGGTCGGCTGCGCGAGCTGCCACCGTCCGGCGCTGGGGATCGACGACCCGATCTTCAACGAGCCGAGCGCGAACCCGAACTTCCGCGACGCCACGTTCCCGGCCGGCCAGGACCCGGTCGCGCGCAAGGTCGACCCGGCGTTCCCGGTCTCCTTCGATCTCACCGAGGACCAGCCGGACAACGTCATCGAGCTGCCCGGCGGCGGCGTCTTCCGGCTCGGCTCGCTGCGCGGCGACGGCCACGGCGGCGGTTTGGTCGAGCTGTACGGCGACCTCAAGCAGCACGAGATGGGGCCGGCGCTGGCCGAGACCATCGACGAGACCGGCACCGGCGCCTCGGTGTGGCTGACCAAGGAGCTGTGGGGGGTCGGCTCGACCGCCCCCTACCTCCACGACGGCCGGGCGAGCACGCTGACCGAGGCGATCCTCGCCCACGGCGGCGAGGCCCAGAACTCGCGCAACGCGTTCGAGGGGCTGTCGACCGGCGCCCAGAAGGACCTGGTCGCCTTCCTCGACAACCTGGTGCTGTTCAAGGTGGAAGAGGGCGAGTAGACAAAAAAAGACCGGGCCTGCCGCAGGGTCACGCCGCGGGTCGGCCCGGGATCGCCGTCCGGGAGGGGCCCGCGCTCGGCGGGCCCTCCTGGCAGTCTGTCCGTAGTGGAGTGACCGGGGGGCGCAAAACGTTTCATCGCCCCCCGACCGCGGCGTCGCCGGCCGCCTCCGCGAAGGGGTCGGCGAGCCGCGGGTCGGTGACGAACGCGCGGTCGGTGAGCGCCTCGAGGAACGCGATCAGGTCGGCCTTGCCCGCCGCCGTGATCGCGAAGCCGGCGAGCCGCGGGTCCTTGAGCGGGTTGCCGGCGGCGCGGCCGCCGGCCGCGTAGTGGTCGATCACCGCGCCGAGGGTCGGGATCGAGCCGTCGTGCATGTAGGGCGCGGTCAGCGCGACGTTGCGCAGGGTCGGGGCGCGGAAGCGGCCGCGGTCCTCGGGGCGGCCGGTGCGGCGGACGAGACCCGGCGCGGCCGCCGGGTAGGCGCCGCCGCCGAGGTCGTAGAGCGCGGTGTTGAAAAAGCCCGTGAAAACCGCTCCGGGCGGCTCGGCAGCCGGGCCGCCGCCGGGGCGGGCGAAGCGCACCGGCCCCGAGAGGTTGAAGCCGGCGTGGCACTCCGCGCAGGCGAGCTCGGCGGAGAAGAACAGCTCCATGCCGCGCCGCGCCGCAGGCGACAGCGCCTCGCGGTCGTCGCGGTAGAGGAGGCGATCGTAGGGCGAGTCGCCCGAGAGGAGCGTGCGCTCGAAGCTCGCGAGCGCGCGCGTGACGAGGCCGAGCGTGAACGGGTCCGCGTCGTCCGGGAACGCGGCCGCGAACAGCTCGCGGTAGCGTCCGTCGGCGCGCAGGCGGGCGAGCACTTCGGCCTCGCGGCCGGCGATCCCGAGCTCGACCGGGTCGGTGGCGAGCATCGGCACCAGCGCCTGGTCCTCGAGCCGGGTCAGCTCCGGCTCGTCCCACGCCAGGGTCGCGGGGTAGGCGGCGTTGGCGAGGCTCATCGCGCCGCGCGCGAGCGGCGCGCCGGTGGCGCCGACCGCGCGCGCGCGGCCGTCGGTGAACGCCAGCTCCTGGCGGTGGCAGGAGGCGCAGGCGTAGCCGCCGTCGCCGGACAGCCGCCGGTCGTAGAACAGATACCGGCCGAGCGCGACCTTCTCGGCGGTCACCGGGTTGTCGGCCGGCACGACCGGCGGCGGAAACCCGGGCGGAAGGCGGCCGCGCAGCGGCTCGGGGAGCGGCGGCGGGAAGGGGCTCGCGGGCGGGGCGGCGGCGGCGGCGGCGCCGGGGGCCGGTTGCG
>CAZNIX010000163.1:3586-9775 GCA_964573125.1 uncultured Thermoanaerobaculia bacterium | reverse complement strand
ATGAACGATTCCCTGAGGTGGATGCCCCGAGCGGCGGCGCGCTGCGGGGCCGCCCTGTTCGTCCTCGCCGCGTTCGCGCCGGCGGCGGCGCAGGCGCCGGCGGCGCCGGAGCGGACCGCGGTCTCGACCGTGGTCGGGGCCGCGGGGACGGCGCCGGCGCCGGTGGTCGCGGACGGCGAGCTGCGGCTGTCGCTCGACGACGCGATCGAGATCGCACTGCGCCAGAACCTCGACCTCGCGCTCCAGCGCTACGACCGCACGACCAGCGCGCTGGGGGTGCCCGCGAACCTGGGGATCTTCGATCTGCGCACCAGGTTGACGATCCCGCTCGGGAAGCGCGACTCGCCCAACACCACTCAGCTCGAGGGCGCCGCGGTGGTCTCGACCGAGTCGCGCAGCTTCACCCTCGGCCTCGCGCAGCTCACCGCCTGGGGGGGCGAGGCCACGCTGGAGCTCGACGGCTCACGCTTTTCGACCACCAGCACCAACGCCTTCATCAACCCGCAGTACGGCGGCAGCGACCAGTTCAGCTTCACCCAGCCGCTGCTGCGCAACTTCGGCGCGGAATCGACCAAGCGGTCGATCCTGCAGGCGCGCATCGGCAGCGAGATCAGCCGCGAGGTCTTCGAGCAGGAGGCGACGCGGGTGATCGAGGCGGTCGAGAACGCGTACTGGGCGCTGGTCGCGGCCCAGGACCAGCTCGGCGTCGCCGAGGAGAGCCTGAATCTCGCCCAGCAGCTCCACGAGCGCAACCGGGTCCAGGTCGAGGTCGGCACCCTGGCGCCGATCGAGCTGGTGTCGAGCGAGGCCACCGTGGCCACCCGGCAGGAGGAGATCATCCGCGCCCGCGCCGCGGTCGGCGACGCCACCGACAACCTGCTCCAACTCCTCAACCTCGACCGCGCGGCCTACTGGGACCTCGCGGTGGTGGCGACCACCGAGCCCGAGACCGAGCGCCTGACCATCGACCTCGAGCAGGCGATCGCCACCGCGCTCGCCGAGCGCCCCGAGCTGGCGGCGCAGCAGCTCAACGTCGACAGCGCCGAGCTGGACGCCCGCGTCGTCCGCCGCGACAAGCTCCCGGCTCTCGACCTCGCGGTCGTCTACGGCTCGCAGGGGGTGGCCGGGCGCGGCTTCGTCCTCGACCCGACGACCGGTGCTCCGATCCCGGTCGACACCGACCTCGCCGACGCGTTCGACGACGCCTTCGCGTTCGACTTCCCGTTCTGGCAGGTCCAGCTCACGCTCGCCTACCCGCTGCAGAACCGCGCGGCCCGCGCCAACAGCACGATCGCCGACCTCGGCGCCGCGCGCACGCGCACCGACCTCGAGCGGCTGCGCCTCGCGGTGGTCACCGAGGTGCGCGCCGCCGCGCGCGCGGTCGAGACCGCGGCGCAGCAGATCGAGTCGGCGCGGATCAGCCGCCGGCTCCAGGAGCGCAACCTCGAGGCCGAGCAGAAGCGCTACGAGAACGGCATGTCGACCAGCTTCCAGGTCACCGAGATCCAGGAAGACCTGACCGCGGCGCGCGCGCGCGAGGTGTCCGCGGTCACCGGCTACCGCAACGCGCTGGCCGCGTTCTACCGCTCGACCGGGCAGCTCCTGGAGGTGACCGGGGTCGAGCTGGTCGAGGACGACGTGCCGCGGAGCGCCGGCTGGCGGCCGCCCGCGGGCGGCGGGGGAATGCCGGCGTCGGCGGCCCCGTAGGGCGGCGGTACACTGCGCCGGGGCCGGCGGGAGCGGGCCGGCCCTTCCGGCGCTCGATCCGATGTCCACGAGGGGGGAACGAACATGCACGACTCCGCCTGGGGACGGTTGATCGGCGCACTGGTCGCGCCGGTGCGCACGTTCGAGTCGATCGCCGGGCGCCCGACCTGGGCGCTGGCGTTCATCGTGCTGTGGGTGCTCGGTGCCGGGAGCTCCGTTCTGGCGTGGCAGAAAGTCGACCCGGGCGAGGTGCGCGAGGTCACCCGCGAGCGGATGGGCGCGCAGACGTCCGGGCTGACCGAGGAACAGCGCGAGCAGGCGCTCGACCAGGCGGTGAAGGTCACCCCGATCTTCGCCTACGGCTGCTCGGTCGTGATGCCGCCGGTCGCCTACCTGGTCTCGGCCCTGATGCTGTGGGTCGCGCTCAAGATCGCCGGCGGCACGATCGGCTTCCAGACCAGCCTCGCGGTCACCGTCCACGGCATGATGCCGTGGGCGCTCGCCGCGCTGCTCGCCGTGCCGATCGTGCTGGCGGCGGAGACGATCGGCTTCCACCAGCTCGAGGGCGGGAACCTGCTCGCCTCGAGCGCGGCGGCGTTCGCGCCCGCGGAGGCGAGCCGGACGCTGCGCGCGCTGCTCGGCTCGCTCGACATCTTCTCGTTCTGGACCGTCGCGCTGCTCGCGATCGGGTTCGCGATCGCGGCCAAGGTGTCGCGCGGCAAGGCGGCGGTCGCGGTGATCGCGCTCTGGCTGGTCTGGGTGGTGGTCAAGGTCGGCTTCGCCGCGGTCGGCGACGCCTTCCGCGGCGGTGCGGGCTAGCCGTGGGCGGCCGATGAAGCGCGCGCTCCTCATCCTCGCCGTCGTGGCGGTGCTCGCCGCCGTGGTCGCCGCCAGCCTCCTGCGCTCGAAGGGCGAGAAGGGGACCGCGGTCTACGCCGAGACCGTGGAACGCCGGGACATCGTGCGCACGGTCAAGGCCAGCGGCGAGATCGACCCCCGGGTGCAGGTCAAGATCTCGGCCCACGTGATCGGCCGCATCGAGCGCCTCTACGTCGAGGAGGGGGACGCGATCGCGCTCGGCGCGCCCTTCCTCGAGCTCGAGCGGGCGGCCTTCCTCGCCGCCCGCGACCAGGCCGCGGCGCAGCTCGCGAGCGCCGAGACCGCGGTGCGCCAGGCCGAGATCGACCTCGCCGACGCCGGGATCAAGCTGCGCCGCGCCGAGCGGCTCGCCGCGGGCGGCATCGTCACCGCCGAGACGCTGGAGGCGGCGCGGCTGGCCGAGGCCTCGGCCCGGCTCGCCCTCGACCGGACCCACGAGGCGGTGCGCCAGGCGCGCGCCAGCCTGGTCAAGGCCGAGGACGACCTGGCCAAGACCACGATCTACGCCCCGCTCGCGGGCACGGTGACCGAGCTGAACGCCGAGCAAGGCGAGGTCGTGGTCTCGGGCACGATGAACAACCCGGCCTCGGTGATCGGCACCATCGCCGACCTCTCGGAGATCCTGACCGTGGTCGAGGTCGACGAGACCGAGATCGTCGAGGTGGCGCTCGGGCAGACGGCGGTGGTCGAGGTCGACGCGGTGCCCGACCACCCCTACCACGGCGAGGTGGTGAAGATCGGCCGCTCGGGCTTCTCGACCGCCCGCCAGCCGGACGTCACCTACTTCGCGGTCGAGATCCTGCTCGCCGATGCCGACCCGCGGCTGCGGCCGGGGATGTCGGCGCGGGCCGAGATCGAGGCCGCGATCCACCGCGGGGTGCCGGTGGTGCCGATCGAGGCGGTGGTCGAGCGGCCGGTCGAGCGCGCCGGGGATGAGCGCGAGCGCGAGGGCGACGGCGGGGACGCCGGCGCCGTAGAACGGGATGGCGCGGAGATCGCAGAAGGGAACGGACCCGAGGGCGGCGGCGGAACGGCCGGCGGCGCCGCGACGGCGGACGGCGCGGAGGCGGCGGAGCGGGCCGGGGACGGCGCTGAAGACGAGGACGAGGACGAGGACGAGGACGAGGACGAAGAGAAGGTCGTCTTCCTGGTCGTCGACGGCAAGGCCGGGCGCCGCGCGGTCGACACCGGCGTCGCCGACGAAACCCACGTCGAGATCACCCGCGGCCTCGACGGCGGCGAGACCGTGGTCACCGGCCCCTACCGGACGCTACGCGATCTCGAGGACGGCGATCCGGTTCGGGTCGAGGAGCCGGACGAGGACGACGACGAGGACGACGACGAGGACGAGGGCCCGAGCGTGGAAGTGGAGTAGGTGCCGGGCGAGGAGACGGCCGTGAGCCTGATCGAAGTGCGCGGCGTGCGCAAGACCTACCAGATGGGCGAGGTCGAGGTCAACGCCTTGAACGGCGTCGATCTCGACGTCGAGCGCGGCGAGTACCTGGCCGTGATGGGGGCCTCGGGGAGCGGCAAGTCGACGCTGATGAACCTGCTCGGCTGCCTCGACACGCCGTCCGCCGGGACGTACCGCCTCAACGGGGTGGCGGTCGAGGAGCTGGAGGACGCCGAGCTGGCGGCGATCCGCAACAAGGAGATCGGCTTCGTGTTCCAGACCTTCAACCTGCTGCCGCGCACGAGCGCGCTGGGCAACGTCGAGCTGCCGCTGGTCTACGCCGGCGTGCCGCGTCGCGAGCGCCGCCGGCGCGCCCTCGAGACCCTCGAGCGGGTCGGGCTCGCCGACCGCGTCGACCACCAGCCGAACGAGCTGTCCGGCGGCCAGCGGCAGCGGGTGGCGATCGCCCGCGCGCTGGTCAACGACCCGTCGATCCTGCTCGCCGACGAGCCGACGGGCAACCTCGACTCCGCGACCTCGGAGGAGATCATGGCGCTGTTCGACGCCCTCCACGCGGCCGGCAACACCGTGGTGCTGGTCACCCACGAGGTCGAGATCGCGGCCCACACCGAGCGCCAAGTGCTGCTGCGGGACGGCGTCGTGGTCTCCGACCGCCGCCGCGGCGCCGCGCCCGCGCCGCCGCCGGCCGGCGCGGGGTAGGGCCGGGCGGGCTCCGCCATGCAACTGCTCGAGGGCTTCCGGGTCGCCGCTTACGCCCTGCGCGCGAACAAGCTGCGCTCGTTCCTGACCACCCTCGGCATCGTCATCGGGGTGGCGGCGGTGATCGCGGTGGTCTCGATCGTCCAGGGGTTGCAGTTCCTGATCGTCGGCGAGCTGCAGAAGGTCGGCGCCACCTACCTGCGGGTGCTGCCGGCGGTGCGCTTCGCCGCTCCCGGCCAGGTCACCCGGCCGGTGCTCCTGACCGTCGAGGACGCCGAGGCGATCGTCCGCGAGGTGCCCGGGATCGACTGGATGTCGCCGCTGGTCTTCGGCAACGCCACGGTCAAGTACCGGCAGCGCCAGCACGACCCGCTCTACGTCGCCGGCGTCAACCAGTACTGGCAGGAGGTCGCCAACCAGACGGTCGACCGCGGCCGCTTCTTTTCGACCATCGACATCCGCCAGCGCCACAAGGTCGCGGTGCTCGGGCAGACCGTGGTCGACGAGCTGCGCCTGGGCGAGCAGCCGGTGGGCAAGGAGATCTACGTCGGCGCCCTGCCGGTGACGGTGATCGGGGTGATGGAGGAGCAGGGGCGGGCGCTGGGCCAGGACCAGGACGACCTGGTGATCGTCCCCTTCGACACCGCGCTCAGCCTGTTCGGGCGGCACGCCGCGGACCAGGTGCAGATCCACCTGCGGGTGGGGGCGACCGGCGTGATCGAGCAGGTGCGGGACGGCCTCGAGCGGCTGCTGCGTCGGCGCCACGACCTCGGCGAGGGGCGGGAGGACGACTTCCGGATCGAGACCCAGGACGACCTGCTCGAGCTGTTCGAGACCGTGCTCGGCGGCGTGACCGCGGTGGTCGGCGGCGTGGTCAGCGTCGCGCTCCTGGTCGGCGGCATCGGGATCATGAACATCATGCTGGTGTCGGTGACCGAGCGCACGCGCGAGATCGGGGTGCGCAAGGCGGTCGGGGCGCGCCGGCGGGACATCCTGGTGCAGTTCCTGATCGAGGCGGTGGCGCTCTCGCTGTTCGGCGGCGGGATCGGGCTCGCCGTGGGCTACGGCGCGGGGGCGGCGGTGGTCGCGCTGCTGCCGATCGATCTGCCGCCGGCCTATGTGCCGGTGTGGGCGGTGGCGCTGGCGTTCGGTTTTTCGACCGCGGTCGGGATCGTGTTCGGGATCTACCCGGCGGCGCGGGCGGCGCGGTTGGATCCGATCGAGGCTCTGCGGTACGAGTAAGCAGCGGAGGCGGCTGCCCCCCCACCCCCGGGCCGGTCCGTGGGTCTCCCTCCCAGGGCACGGCGCCGGCTGCTTCGAGCGGAGCCACCCCACCCTCGGGCCGGTCCGTGGGTCTCCCTCCCAGGGCACGGCGCCGGCTTTTCGTGTGCGAGTGGCGGTCGGCCGGCGCCTCGTCAGCCCGCGCGCACTCCCGCCTCGCTCTTCCGACACGATCCGTTGAGCGCGCGGTCTGGCGTCCCTGGGAGGGA
>CAZNIX010000163.1:2489-3576 GCA_964573125.1 uncultured Thermoanaerobaculia bacterium | reverse complement strand
GGGCCGCGGCGCCCGGTGCCCCCCCACCCACGGACCGGCCCTGCCCGCCCGGCGAGAGCGGACCGTGACGCCGGCCGAAACGGAAGGGAGGGAGACCCACGGACCGGCCCTGCCCGCCCGGCCGATCAAGGGTCAGCGGAGGAGGACGATGCGGAGGCGCTCGCGGCGGTCGGGGAGGGGGTGGCGAAAGATCAGCTCGGGGCGGTGGTCGCCGTCGAGGTCGAGGGTGGCGGGGAAGCCGCCGAGGCGGGGGAGGCGGTGCTCGGCGCGGACGTGGGCGCCGTCGTCGTCGACTTCGACCTCGATCTGTTCTTCCTCTACCTGTTCTTCGTCGTCCTCCGCGGAGTCGCGGGGTTCCGCGGCGTCGTGCTCCGGGTCTGGCTCGGGTTCGGGCCAGGTGATCTCCCAGCGTGGGGTTTCGGCGAGGGCGGCGCCGCCGCCGCGGGCGGTGGACGTGTAGATGAGGAGGCGGCCGAGGGAGAGGGCGATCAGGTCGGGGAGGCGGTCGGCGTCGAGGTCGGCGTCGTCGGACCACCGCCAGGCGGCGTCGGGGGCGCCCAGGCGGACCTTCGTGGGGCGGCGCTCGAAGCGGCCGGCGCCGAGGCCGCGGTAGGTCTCGATCAGCAACGCGCCGCCGCCCAGTCCCTTGACCTGGGCGATCGAGACGTCGTCGTGGCCGTCGGCGTCGAGATCGGAGACGACGACGGCGGCGCGCTGCCAGCGGTGGCTGGTGGTGTCGGCGGCGAGCACGGGGGTGGAGCCGGCGCGGGTGCGGTCGGCGCCGAGGCGAAACAGGCGCAAGCGCGCCTGGTCGAAGATACCCAGGCGGTCGGCGGCGTAGGTGAAGACGGCGAGCGCCGGGTGGCCGTCGAGGGCGACGTAGCGGGCCTGCTCGACGCGCTCGGGGGCCGGGAGCATCGACCAGCATTCGCGGGGGGCGCCGTCCGCGGAGGACGGGTCGATCAGCACGGAGCGGAGGCGGCGGTCGCCGTGGGCCTCGGGGCCGACGGCCCAGCGCGGGGGCTCGCCGCCGGCGGCCGGGAGGAGCGTGGGCTGGGGGGAGGAGAGCTCGAGGCCGTGGGCGCGG
>CAZNIX010000163.1:2088-2479 GCA_964573125.1 uncultured Thermoanaerobaculia bacterium | reverse complement strand
GGACCCCCGGGCATACCAGCGCCGGGGGCCGACGGCGGGGGAGGGGAAGGGGAGGGCGAGGTCGAGCAGGTGTCGCGCGGAGGCGAGATCGAGCTCGGCCTCCGCGAGCAGGAGGCGCGGCGGCGCGGGGGCGGCGGGATCGCCGAGCGACCAGAGGCGGCCCGGGGCGCCGGCGAGAAGCTCGGGGGCGCCGTCGCCGTCGAGGTCGGCGACGGCGAGCCCGTCGACGCCGGGCGGCAGCGCCACCGCGGGGTCGGTGAGCGCCGCCGCCGGGTCGCCGCCAGCGGCGCGCGCGGGATCGAGCAGCAGCAGGCGCGGCGTTGCGGCGGCGGGATCGTCGCCCGCGTCCTCCCCGTCGCGTTCACCCGCCGGCCGCAGCATCAGCCACAGC
>CAZNIX010000163.1:825-2078 GCA_964573125.1 uncultured Thermoanaerobaculia bacterium | reverse complement strand
GGCCTCGACCGTCACCGCTTGGCCGTGGTCGTGGACGGTCACCACCGAGGAACCCGCCGCCGGAGCCTGGCCGGCGGCCGCAGCCGCCGCCGGGCCGGAGGCGCCGGCGGGCGACGCCGCCGCCAGAGCCAGCGCGGCGGCCAGCAGCCGGGCAGGCAGCGGACCGCGACCCATCGCGTGCCGTGTCCCGAACTTGCCGTCCAGGTCGAGGGCGACCGGGAGCGAGGCGGGGAGACGGCTCACGGCGCGCCGTCTCCGGCGGCGCGGCCGAGGTAGAGGTCGAGGCGCACCGGCGCGGTGGCGGCGGGGTCGTCGGCCGGCTGCGGCTGGACGATCGCGAGGTCGCTGCGGCCGTCGCCGTCGAGGTCGGTGACGCGCACCAGGCCGAGGTCGCGCGGCTCGGCGGCCAGGCGCAGGGTGACGTCGGGGCGCGGCGGGTAGCGGCAGCCGGGCCGGCCGAGGTGGACGGTCACCGCCCGGCCGCGGCCGAGCTGGATGAAATCGGCGCGGCCGTCGCCGTCGAAATCGCCCCCGAGCTGGGGCAGCCGGCCGAGCTTGAGGTCGTCGAGGCGGAGCCGGAACTTGCCCGACAGATCGAGCCCCTCGACCGGCGCGAAGCCGCCGTCGGGCCGCTGGCACCAGACGTGGAAGTCGAGCCCGATGCTGATCGAGCGGGTGGCGAGGATGCGCATCGCCTGGAGCAGCGAGAAGTCGAGCGTGAGGGTCACCAGGTCGCGCCGGCCGTCGCCGTCGAGATCCCGGAAGCCGCCCGGCAGGCGGATGCGGTCCTCGTCGTCGTCGCCGCCCTCGGCGTAGCCGATCGCGCGGAAGGTCTGGTAGGGGCTGGGCGACATCGCCAGCCCGGCGCCGGAGCGGTGCAGGCGCCAGCGGAACGGCGGCACCTTGGCCTGGCGGATCTCGGTGCGCACGCCGGCGTCGTCGTCGCTCAAGTCCTCGGCGCGCGCGTACTCGGCGACGCCGTCGCCGTCGAGGTCGCCGAAGAAAACGGTCGCCGTCGCCTTGCCGCCGGCGCCGTCCGCCTCGGCCCCCGGCCCGCCGGCGTCCGCGGCCGGCTTGCCGGAGAGCTCGAGCGCGGGCGCGAAGCGGCCGCCGCCGCGGTTGACCGCGACCCAGAAGCGGTCCCAGCCCTCGCGATGGTGGAGGGTGACCAGGTCCGGCCGGCCGTCGCCGGTGACGTCCTCGACGACCGGCAGCGGGTAGTGGCGCGCGAGGCGCGCCCGCCGGTCGGTCTC
>CAZNIX010000163.1:0-815 GCA_964573125.1 uncultured Thermoanaerobaculia bacterium | reverse complement strand
GTCGTCCGCCGGCAGCAGCAGGTCGGCCCGGCCGTCGCCGTCGAGGTCGTGGACGAGGTCGAGCTCGCCGATCAGCGACCCCGAGCCGGCGAACACCGGCGGATCGGCGATCACCGGCTCGAGGCGGAGCGCGGGGGTGGGCGCGTCCGCGGCGACCGCCGGACGCGGCGCGGCTCCCGGAGGGTCGTCGCGGGCATCCGCCGCCGGGTCCGGGCTCACCGGTGCGATGGCGCTCCCGGCCCCGGCCAGCCGCACCGCCGACAGCCCGTCGTCGGTCAGCGCCAAGAGCGGCATCCCGGGCGGTCCCGGCAGCAGCGCCAGCACCTCCGCGCCGAGCGGCAGCGGCGGCCCGAACGCCTCCCAGCCGCCCGCGGGCCGCCCGCGGAAGGCCCACAGCTCGCGCCGGTCGAACAGCGCCGGCACCACCGTCAGCACCTCGACCAGCCCGGCCACCTCGTCCATCTCCGAGGTCTCGGCGATCCCGATCTCCTCCCACTCGGTGTAGGCGACCGCCACCGCCAGGTCGCGCACGCCGTCGCCGTCGAGATCGGCGGCGACGATCGCGGCCGGCGCGCCGGGGAGGTCGAGCGGCTGGTAGTGGAGCGCGAGCGACCCGGCGGCGGAGAGGCTCCCCACGCCGGCGGCGACGACGGCCGATCCGAGGAGCGCGACCAGCACGGCGCGGGTGGTGCGAGGGTGAGGCGCGCTCGAGGGCGAGGGCATGGCATCCGCCTGCCGGCTGATACGCCGCGACGCCGATCGATCTTACGCACCCCGATGCGCGTGCCCGCGGCCGAGGGCGGCCGGGTCGAGCC
>CAZNIX010000162.1:0-9777 GCA_964573125.1 uncultured Thermoanaerobaculia bacterium | reverse complement strand
GCGGCCTCCCGGCCGAGCGCCGCCTCGACCCGCTGCGCGGCGGCCTCGTCCGGCGTCGGGTCGCGCTTGCCGGCCGGGCGGCCCGCCGCGAGCGCGGAGCG
The DNA here is from genome assembly GCA_964573125.1 of uncultured Thermoanaerobaculia bacterium. Classification (GTDB taxonomy): domain Bacteria; phylum Acidobacteriota; class Thermoanaerobaculia; order Multivoradales; family JBCCEF01; genus CAVSQV01. The sequence goes on along the minus strand of CAZNIX010000162.1, from coordinate 9,676 downwards.
CACCGCTGCGAGCAGCTCGAGCGCCTCGGCGTGCTCGGCGTCGAGCGCGAGGAGGCGCTGCAATTCGCGCGCGGCCTGCTCGTGCTGATCGAGGCGCGCCAGGAGCTGGGCGTTGGCGAGCAGCTCGGCCACCCGCAGCGCGGCGGTCGACTCCTTGGCCGGCGGCACGCCGCGCAGCAGCGGCTCGGGATGGGGCGTGGTCCCGGGGAGGAAATTCTGGTCGATCCGGCTCTGGGTCGAGCCCGAGCCGCTGTACTCCTTGCGCTCGGCGATCAGCGTCGTCGCCTCGGACAGCGTGCGGTCGAGCGCGGCGCGCTGGTCGCCGGCCGGGCCGCGGAAGGGGGCGAGCGCAGCGATCACCTCGGCGGCCGACGCCGGCCGGTCCTCGGGCTTCTTGGCGAGCAGGCGGAGCACCGTCCGGCGCAGCTCGGGCGCCACCCTGCCCTCGGGGTCGGTGCGCTCGAACCCGATCGGCGGGTGGAAGACGTGGGCGCTGACCAGCTCCGGCAGGCTCGCGCCGGCGATCGGGCAGGTGCCGGTGAGCAGCTCGTAGATCAGGATACCGAACGAGTAGAGGTCGCTGCGCGCGTCCGGCTCGCCCTCGCCGGGCGTGAACTGCTCGGGCGAGGCGTAGCGCAGCTTGCCCATGAACATGCCGGTCTGGGTCAGGCCGCCGGGCGCGCCGAGGCGTTTGACGATCCCGAGGTCGATCAGCTTGACCAGCGGGCGGCCGTCGAACGCGCGCGTGAGCATCAGGTTGTCGGGCGAGACGTCGCGGTGGATGAACCCCCGCTGGTGCAGATAGCCGAGCGCCTCGAGCCCCTGCTCGGCGATGCCCAGGGCGAGGCCGATCCCCGGCGGACCGCTCTTCTTGAGCATCTCCTCGAGCGTCACCCCGTCGATGTACTCCATGACCATGTACGAGGTCCCCTGCTCCTCGTCGACCGCGAAGTCGTAGAGGTGGGCGAGATTGGGGTGGCGGAGCTGGATCGCCGTCCGCGCCTCGTGCAGGAAGCGCTGCTGCAGCGAGGTGTCGCCGGCGAACTGCGGCCGGATCACCTTGATGACCCGGACCTCCTCGAGCAGGCGGTGGCGGACCTTGTAGATCGCGCCCATCCCGCCCTCGCGGATCTTGTGCAGGATCTCGTACTTGCCTTCGAGCTGCCGCAGGGGAAGGGTCAACGCCGCCTCCCGGTGACCATCGGTGAGCCTTCAAAGGTACGTTGCGGCGGTGGGCGTGTCAAATAGCCCGCCGCCTATCGGCCGCATCTCCCTCCCCGGCGACCGGACCGCATGGCGCGTTACGGCGATCCGCCGTATGCTCCGCCGCGATCGGCGCCGGGCCGGCGCCGGACGCACCCCGCTCGATGAGCGACCCCTCGCCCGCCGCCCCCCCTCCGAGCCCCCGCCCCCCCGGCGCCTCTCCCGGCCCCGGCCGCGGCACCCTCGGGCTCTCGCTCCTCTTCGGCACCCTGTACTTCGTCCAGGGCATCGCCGAGCCGACCGAGGGGCTGATCACCCAGCCGGTGCGCTCGATGCTCAAGAGCTGGGGCTACTCGGTGAGCGACATCGCGCTGATCAGCCTGGTCGCGGGCCTGCCGTGGTCGTTCAAGCCGCTCTACGGGCTGCTCACCGATTTCGTGCCGCTCGCCGGCTCGCGGCGGCGCAGCTACCTGATCGCGACCAGCGGCCTGACCACGCTCGCGCTGCTCTGGCTCTACTTCCACCCGCCGCGGCCGGGCGCCTACTACGGCCTGATGGCGCTGCTCCTGCTGCCGACGGTCGGAGTGGCGTTCTCCGACGTCGTCGCCGACGGCTTCATGATCGACAAGGGCCGGCCGCGGGGGATCACGGGCCTGCTGCAGTCGGTGCAGTGGGGCTCGAACTACACCGCCGGCATCCTCGCGGCGGTGATCGGCGGCTGGCTCGCCCAGACCGGCCGCCAGGAGGCCGGCTTCCTGCTCTGCGCCGGGGTGACCGGCGTGTCCTTCGCGCTCGCGCTCTTCGCGGTCGACGAGGACCTCCCGCCGCCGCCGCGGGAGAGCGCGGCGGGCGCCGTGCGCGCGCTCAGCGGCGCGCTCCGCGATCCGCTGATCCTCGCGGTGTGCGCGTTCCTCGCGCTATGGAGCTTCCAGCCCTTCTCGCCGAGCGTGCTCTACCTCTACGTCACCGAGGAGGTCGGCCTCTCCGAGCAGTTCTACGGCTACAAGATGGCGCTCCTGTCGACGGCCGCGGTGGTCGCGAGCATCGCCTACGGCTTCTACTGCCGGCGGGTGCGCTTCATGACCCTGATCCACCTCTCGATCGCCGCCGGCGTCGCCTGCACCACCGCCTACTGGTTCCTGCGCGGCCCGCGCTCGGCGGTCGCTGTGACGCTGCTGGTCGGCTTCACCTACATGACCGCGACCCTGATCCAGCTCGACCTGACCGCCCGGGTCTGCCCGCCGCGGGTGGCGGCGACGCTCTTCGCGCTGGTGATGGCGCTCTCCAACCTCAGCCTGTCGCTCGCCGACGGCGCCGGCGGCTTCCTCTACGACCTCTGGGCGCCGGCCTGGGGGGCGCGTGGGGCGTTCAACGCGCTCGTGGGCCTCGGCGCGGCGTTCACGGCGCTCTGCTGGTTCCTGGTGCCGGCGCTGCGGCGGGGGGACTGGGCTAGATCTCCAGCGCCGACTTGATCCGCTCGATCTGACGGAGGTGGAGGAGGTCGTGGCCGGCGAGGAGGTGGGCGATGTGGCGGACGGACTCGCGGCCGCGCTCGGCGTGCATGCCGGCGCGCTGCCACTCTTCCTCGGTCAGGCGGGAGAGCAGGCGGAGGTTCGCCGACCGCAGGGCGGTCAGCTCGGTCAGGGCGGCCTCGACGTCGGTCTCGGCGTAGCGGAGGTTCCCGGCCCAGGCGTCCTGGTCGTAGCCGGCGAGCGGGGCGCCGTCCTGCGCGATCGCCATCCGGTAGCGGTAGCCGTAGACGATCTCGCTGTCGGCGAGGTGCTGGATGACCTGGGCGATCGACCACTTGCCGGCCCGCTCGGGGCGGCGCAGGTCGGCGTCGGCGAGGCCGGCGATCGCGGCGCGCAGCGAGGCGACCAGCTCGCGCTGGACCGCCAGCGGGTCGCGGTCGCCGACCAGGGCGAGGACCGCGCGGGTGTAGGCGGAGGGGTCGGCGACGGGATCGGGGAGCGGGCTCGCGGTCATCGGGGCCTCCGTTCGTCGAGTGGCTCGGCCCGAGCGCGCGGGCGGCCGGCTCAGCCGGCGGCCTCCAGCAGGCCGAACACCTCGTCGACCTGCGACCAGCCGTTGCGCATCAGGAACGTGGCGTTGCGGCCGTAGGACTTGCTGCCGAGGAGGAAGAAGCCGGGCTCGGGGTTGACCAGCGCCGCGGCGCCGTGGCTGGTCTGGGCCAGGCAGTCGCCGCCGGCGGCGCCGAGGAGCGCCGCCGAGAGCGCCATCGGGCCGCTGGTCGCGTAGCACTCGTGGACCTGGAGCTGGCGGTAGAGCGTGTGGTCGCCGACGTAGCCGGTGAGCGAGAGGACGCGGGCGACCTCGACGGTCTCGGCTTCGCCCGGGTCGACGCCGTTCTCGCGCCGCGGGCGGAGCGTGACCCGCAGGCGCCCGCCGGCCGCGGGCTCGAGCGCCTCGACGACCACGCCGCGCCGCACCTGGACCGCCGGCGAGCCGCCGGCGGCGAGCGTCGCCGCCTCGTCCGCGAGCTTCGCGCGCTCGGCCAGCGGATCGTCCTCGACCCGCCCCCAGCTCGGCTCCTCCTCGCGCAGCGCCCAGACGACCCGCGTGCCGGGGCGGCGCGCCGCGAGCGCCGCGAGGTCGCGGGCGGCGGTCTGCGCCGAGTGGCCGGCGCCGGCCAGGAGCACGGTGCGGCCGGCCCACTCCTCTTCCTCGGCCGCGAAGTCGGGCACGTGACGGCGGATGAGACCGGCCGCCTCGGCCGCGCGCTCGCCGGGGGCCGGGATGCCGCCGTCGCCGAGCCGGTTCGGGTTCGACCAGGCGCCGGTGCAGTCGAGCACGACGTCGGCGCGCTCGATGCGCTCGTGGCCTTGGGCGTCCTCGACCAGGAGGCGGAACGGCCGCTCGGCGCGCTTGCCGGTGCCGATCTCGTCGCTTTTGACCAGCCCGTCGCGCGAGACCTCGAGCACCCGGGTTCCGAGGCGGAGGTGGGGGGCGATCTCGGGCAGCGCGGCGAGCGGCCAGAGGAGCCCCGCGACCAGCTCGGCGCCGGTCGGGCAGGCGTCGCCGCCGGGCACCGTGTCTCCGGGGACGGGGTAGCCGGCGGCGGCGAGCCGGGCGCGCGCCCGCGGCGAGACGTCGAGCGACCAGGGCGAGAACAGGCGCACGTGGCCCCAGGCGGCGACCGCGGCGGCCGGGCGCGCGGCGGCCTCGTAGACGGTGAACGGCCAGCCGCGGCCGGCGGCGGCGAGCGCGGCCTCGAGGCCGATCGGGCCGGCGCCGAGGATGGCGACGTGCGGGGGTGGGGACTTCGCTGCGGTCATCGCTCGATTCTCCTACGCGAAAGGACGGGCGGTGGTTCGGCCGGCGGTGATTCGGATCTCGTCTCGGTGCCTCGATCTCGTCTGGTGCTCGATCCACTTCGATCTCGACCCAGTGTCTCGATCTCGTCTCGGCCTCGGTCTCGTCCCGGTGCCTGGATCTCCACTCAGTACCTCGAAGCCGCCCGCTCGGCCGCGGGAAGGATCTCGAGGCAGGTCGTCCACCAGCCGGTCAGGATCGTGTCGACGAACTCCTCGGGCAGGCGCTCGCGCCGCATCTCGGCGGCGAGCGCGCGGTGGTCGTAGGCGAGCGGGACCAGCTCGACGCCGAGCGCCGGGCGCCGATCGCCGCGGCCGCCCTCCTCGCGCGCCTCGATCAGCGCGAACCGGACCCGCGGGTCGCCGTCGTTGGCCGGGCGGCCGATCACCCCGACGTTGACCGCGTCGCGCCCCGAGGGGAGCCGGCGGTGCCAGCCGAGGCCGGTGTGCGTGCACAGGAGCGCGTCGCAGCGCTCCTGGTCGAGCAGCACCTCGAGGAACGGCGCCGGCGAGGTCGAGCGGAACAGGAACTCGTTGATCCGCCGCGGGGAGCCGTGGACCAGGAGCAGCTCGCGCTCCCCCACCTGCACCCGGCGGCGGCGCGGCAGCGTACCCATCCAGCGCCTGAACTCCGGCGAGCAGTTGCACTCGGTGTAGCGGTACGAGAGGCGCGCGAAGCGGTTGTCGCGCGGGTCGGTGTAGCCGCAGTTGCAGTCCTCGCGGCCGGCGGCCAGCGACTCCTCGTAGTTGCCCTGGATCGAGCGCACGCCGCCGGCCTCGAGCGGCGGCCAGACCTTCTCCGGATTGGGGCCGAAGCCGCCGAGGTCGCCCAGGCAGTAGACCGCTTCGGCGCCGCGCCGCGCGGCCTCCTCGAGCAGCGCGGCGAGCGCGCTGTGGTTGGCATAGACGCCGCCGAAGACCGCGATCCTCGCGAACGGCCCCTCGACCGGCACGCCGTCTTCCCGCGGCGCCAGGTAGTCCGCGACCGCCGCCATCCGCGCCGCCGCCGGCAGCGCCCGGCCGGCGGCGGCGGCCGCGCGCCGGAACTCGCCGAGCGGCACCAGGCGCTCGCCCCAGGTCGCGAGGCCGCGGTGGCGGGTGAGGAGCGCGCGTTGGATGGCCATCAGGTCCGGCAGCTCACGCCATAGACGTGGCAGGTCCAGCACGCCGGGTGCTCGAGCGGGTAGTCGCCGAGCGCGTCGGCGAGCGTCTCTCCCATCTTCCCCGCCGGCTCGTTGACCAGGATCGGGCACACCCAGACACCGCGGCCGGTGACCATCCGGCTGGCGCTGCACTGGAGGTGGTCCCACCCTTCCTCGCCGAGGACGGCGTCGGCGGCCGACAGCTTCTGCCAGCTCTCGTAGGCGCCGGCGCGCTCGGCCTCGGCGCCGAGCCGGAAGAGCGGCAGGACCTTCAACCTCGGCTTGTCGATCCCGAGCCCGCGCAGCAGCGCGAAGAAGCGCTCCTTGCCGCCGTCGGTCGAGTTCTCGCCGCCGACCTCGGTGACCGTCAGCACCGGGTTGATCCCGGCCGCGACCAGGTTGCGGATCCCCTCGACCGCGCGCGCGAACGTCCCGTCGCCGCGGATCGGGTCGTTGCTCGCGGCGTCCCAGCCGTCGAGCGACACCCGCAGGTCGAGCGAGTGCTCGGCCGCCGCGGCGAGCGCCGCGAGCCGCCGGCAGCGCGCCGGGTCGAGCAGCAGGCCGTTGGTCAGCACCGTCGCCGGACCGACCCGGAGCGCGGCGGCGAGGATCGCCTCCATCTCCGGGTTGAGGAACGGCTCGCCGCCGGTGAAGTAGTACTCCTTGACGCCGAGCCGGACCGCGTCCCCCAGGTGCCGCTCGACCTCGGCGAGCGACATCATCTCGTGGGTGTGGTTGGTCGGCGAGCAGGAGATGAAGCAGTGCCCGCAGGCGAGGTTGCACACCGTGCCCGCGACCTGGAACCAGAGCGTGTCGAGCGCGCGCAGGCGTACCCGCGGGGCGGGCGCCGCGGCGGGCATCAGCTCGGCCGCGGGCTCCGGGCGGGCGGGCGCGGGGGCGGTCGTCGGCTCGATGGTCATCGCGATACGGACTATATCGGCACCGCCGCCCACGCCCCGGACCGGCGCTCCTGCCCGTGCGCTATCATCCGCTCACCTTGCGCCGCTTCCTGCTGCTCGCCCTCCCGCTCCTGCTGCTGCTGATCGCGCTCTTCAACCTCGGCGTCGAGGTGCTCGGCCTGGCCACCGGCATGGGTCCGCTGGTCGGCTGGAAGCCGGGCCGCGCCGGCGTCCCCGGCGCCTACGTGGTCGGCGCCTGGGCGCTCGAGGCGATGGCGCTCGTCGCGCTCTTCCTGCTCATCGACGGCCGCGGCGGGTGGCTCGTGACCAACGGCCTGGCCGCGGCCTGGATCGCCTGGGTCTTCCGCGGCCCGCTGCTCGTGCTCACCGCCGCCGGCGCCGGCGGCGCCGCCGCCGACTGGTGGCCGCTCGCCTGGCGCTGGTTCGGCCTCTACACCGCCGCCGGCCTCACCCTCGCGATCACGGCGCGCCTCACCGGCCTGCGCCGGCGGCCCGTGATGAACGCCCCCGAGCCGGCGCCCAAGCCGGCACCGTGACCGCGGCCGGCGAGGCCCGGCCGGCCGCCGCCCGCTGAGGTATCTTCGCCGCCGTGAGCGAGCCGATCGCGTTCCACGACGAGGAGGTCCTCGGCAAGGCCTACGACGCGCGGTTGATGCGGCGGCTGCTGGGGTACGTCCGCCCCTACCGCGGCATGGCCCTGGGCGCGGTCGCGCTGATCATCCTGACCTCGGTGCTCGAGCTGATCGGGCCGCTCGCGACCGCGGTCGCGCTCGACCTCTTCATCCGGCCGCGGGGCGAGGAGACGCGGGTCTCGGCCGCGAGCGCGCAGGTCGCCGAGTGGCTGGCGGCGGCCGGGGTCGACCTCTCGCCGGCGGCGGGCATCGCGGCGACCTCGCTCGTCTACCTCGCCTCCCTGGCGCTCGCGCTCGGGGTCGCCTACCTCCAGGGCGTGGTGATGCTGCTCATGGGCCAGTACATCATGCGCGACCTGCGCGAGCAGATCTTCGGGCGCCTCCAGGAGCTGCCGATCGCCTACTTCGACGCCAACCCGGTCGGCCGCCTGGTCACCCGGGTGACCAACGACGTCGACGCCTTGAACGAGCTGTTCACCTCCGGGCTGGTCGCGCTCGCCGGCGACGTCGTGATGCTCGCCGGCATCGTCGGCGTGCTGTTCTGGCTCGACTGGCGGCTCGCGCTCGTCACCTTCGCGATCGTGCCGCTCCTCGCCGCGCTGACGCTCTGGTTCCGGGCGCGCGTGCGAGTGAGCTACCGCGACGTGCGGGTCAAGCTCGCGCGCATCAACGCCTTCCTCCAGGAGCACATCACCGGCATGCCGGTGCTCCAGCTCTTCAACCGCGAGCGGCGCGCCTTCGACCGCTTCTCCGCGATCAACGACGAGCACCGCGTCGCCAACGTGCGGGCGATTTTCTACTACGCGGTCTACTACCCCTCGGTCGAGCTGATCACCGCGCTCGGCCTCGGCCTGATCCTCTGGTACGGCGGCGGCGAGGTGGTCGCGGGCGCGCTCTCGCTCGGCGCGCTGGTCGCGTTCCTCCAGTACGCCCAGCGCTTCTACCAGCCGATCGCCGACCTGTCCGAGAAGTACAACATCCTGCAGGCGGCGATGGCCAGCTCGGAGCGAGTCTTCCGGCTCCTCGACCGGCCGGTCGACATCGTCTCCCCCGCCGGCGGCCACGCGCCCGAGACCGTGCGCGGCGAGATCCGCTTCGAGGACGTGACGTTCTCCTACCTGCCGGGCGAGCCGGTGCTCCACGGCGTCTCGTTCGCGGTCGAGCCCGGGCAGACCGTCGCGGTGGTCGGCCACACCGGCGCCGGCAAGTCGACGCTCGCCAATCTCCTCTTGCGCTTCTACGACGTCGACTCGGGGGCGGTGAAGGTGGACGGCGTCGACGTCCGCGAGTGGGACCTCGGGCGCCTGCGCTCGGCGGTCGGCATGGTGCTCCAGGACGTGTTCCTCTTCTCGGGCACGCTCGGCGGCAACATCCGCCTCGGCGCCGAGGCGATCGACGACGAGCGGGTGCGCTGGGCGGCGCGCGAGGTCCACGCCCTGCCGTTCATCGAGCGCGCGCCCGACGGCTTCGCCACCCGCGTGCGCGAGCGCGGCGCCGGGCTCTCGGTGGGCGAAAAGCAGCTCGTCTCCTTCGCCCGCGCGCTCGCGTTCGACCCGCGCATCCTGATCCTCGACGAGGCGACCTCGTCGATCGACACCGAGACCGAGCAGCTCATCCAGCGCGCGCTCGCGCGCCTCTTGCGCGGCCGCACCAGCCTGGTGATCGCGCACCGCCTCTCGACCATCCAGCGCGCCGACCGCATCCTGGTCATGCACAAGGGGCTGGTGCGCGAGCAGGGCACCCACCAGGAGCTGCTCGCGCGGCGGGGGATCTACTACCGGCTGTACCAACTCCAGTATCGGGAGCAGGAGCTGCGGGCGGCGGGATAGCGACGGGCTAGGCGCCGTCGGCCGGCCCGGCCTCGCCTTGCTCCGCGGGCGCCGCCGCCAGCGGCTCGACCAGGCCGAGCGCCGCCATCGCCTGCTCGACCCGCTCCCGGCTGCCGCCGAGGGGCAGCGGGTAGCGGTAGGTCAGCGACAGCAGCCGGTCGCCGGAGGGATGGACGGCGAAGATCCGGATCTCTTCGAGCCTCGGGCCGCCCTCGCCGGGGTAGCTGCCGCGGGTCGAGTAGGCGTTGCCGAGCGGGCTCATGAGCTGGGCCTGGCCGAGGAACTTGCCGTCCGGGCGCGCCTCGATCGCCGCCCGCTGCTCGTTGACCGCCGCGACCAGGTTGACCCCGGCCACCTGCGGCGGGCTCGCCTCGTAGGTGAGCATGGCCTCGGCCTCGTCGCCCTGCGCGGGCCGCCGCAGGCGCAGGGTCTCGCCCTCGTTGGTGACCAGCTCGAACCCGGCCGCCCGGGCGCCGACCAGCGCGATGCCGAGCGCGGGGTTGTCGACCCGCTCGGGCGCGGCGGCCCGGTCCGCCTCGTCGGCCCGCGGGCCGCAGCTCCCTGCGGCGACCAGGGCGACGGCGACGGCGAGCCGCGGGGCAAGCCGGCGCAGCGCGG